>JAHDGC010000317.1 GCA_020627865.1 Saprospiraceae bacterium
GTTGTTGTTGTTGTTGTTGTTGTTGTTGTTGTTGTTGTTGTTGTAAACTAATTTCGATGGTTCAACAGTCATCGCTTTATTTACTTCAATCGGACGATTGCTAACATCGACTTTAGTAAAAGAGTGATCACTAAGTTTTAGATCAATTTTCTCTGATTGGCCTTCAGAAGTAGAGGTCAATCGCTCCAATGGTTTATTGATTATGACCGCTTGTTGATGTGCCTGAGAAGGATTGGATGCTTCTGCTATTTCTTCGTATGGAATACTTTTATTCCTAGTATCCATGTTCATTTTAGTCTGCTTATTGATACTAGTATTTTCAGATTCTTCAAGATGATATGTGGTGAAAAAGATAAGACCTGCCATAACGGATAGAATCGGTATCCAGTATAATCCTTTTCTCTTTCTTTTTGAATCTGATGGTAGCATGCGCTCATCGCTAGCGATCTTATTCCATAAGGCTTCTTTATCAATGGGAGCCTTTTTCTGTTCGATATATTGTTGATATTTAGATGAAGGTTTCATTGACATAAAATTATAAATGAAGAAATTCAATTTCTTTCTGAAGCAATTGTTTGGCTCTTGAAAGATATGATCGTGAGGTGTTTTGGTTTATTTGAATCATTTGTTCGATTTCAACATGTGTATATCCATCAATCTCATGCATGTTAAAGATGATTTGGTATTTTTCAGGTAGTCGACTGATGAGTTTCAGTAGGTCTTCCATTTCCATATCTGAATAAATAGATTCCTTTTGATACACAAAGGAGGCTTTTTCAATTGGTTCAAAACGAATTTTTCGTTTTCTAAGATGATTGATACTTTCTCGAATGGCAATAATACTGGCCCAGGTAATAAATGCCCCTTTATTGACATCGTACTGTTCTAGTTTCCCAAAAATCTTAATAAAAACTTCTTGTAAAACATTTTCTACTTCGTGCTTATCCGAGATATATCGGATGACCGTATAGTACAGCCTATCCACGTACATCGTGTACAGTTTTTTTTGAGCAGATGCTTCATGTCGCAGACAGGCTGTAATAATATGGTTTAGTTCCGTATTCAAACGTGGCTTAATTTTGTTTTACTATATAGATGTTGTCGGAATCTTCATCCAGCGCATTGTTTAAGTTTACTGGAATGAATATGAGTTCAGCACTTTCAGTTGGTTCACCGGGTTCAGCACTTTCATCGCCAGATTTTACAATGGTGCAATAACAATCAGGATTTCCTATATTGTAAATGACATATTCACCCGGAGGAATATTGACAAATTCGAAATATCCATCTCCGTCACTATAGGTCCATGCGACTAGATTACCTTGTGGTACGCCTTCTTCATTTCTTGAATAAAGCTCTAGACGGTGGTCTTTGGATCCGCTATCTCCGATCAAATCATCATTTTCATCCAATAAGATATAGCCGTTAATACTTTTTATACTTTTTCGTATATGATAGATATTGTCCTCATCCGTTTCTGTTTCATCATCCCAAAATACAGGTATGAAAGCTATATCAGGGCTAAAGGTATTTTCCCCATTTTCAACAGATTCGTCTCCTCCATCCAATAATAGATAATCGTTGTTTCTAATATACACTAGGACGTAATTTCCAGTGCCAACGTTTGAATTGATTTGATAAAAACCATTCTCATCCGTAAGAGCTGAACTGATCAAGCTACCTTCCGGAGATCCTATTCCATTATCCTTGTAGAATTCAACGAGTTCTCCAGCTACACCAACATCACCGATTCCATCTCCATCAAGATCCTGTAAAACGTAGCCAGAACAATTGACTTTTAACTTGACATCAAAATTATTGTCGGTATCTTCGATGGTCGTATCGTTCACATCTAACTGTATCAAATTTGATTCTGGATGTATTGTTGGCTCTCCGGCTTCTGGAGTTAGATCTTCACCGGATAAGGATAGATAACCCGATTGACCATACTGAATCACATATTCACCTTCAGGAACGACCCCGAGTTTGTAGAATCCCTCCCAATTGCTGACAGCATTCTGCAAGATATCTCCCGTTGGGAACCCATTGATATCTCGCTCATAAAGTTTGAGATAATGACCAGTGGCAGGTATATCTCCTATACCATCATTATCCGTGTCTTCCTGAATATATCCAGAAGCAGAACCTAACAGTTGTATGACAAAATCGTTTCCATTGTCATGTTCATTGAGTTCTACTGATATAGGAATATAGCTGTTAATTTCCTCTTCCATGGCATCTCCATCCGAGGTATTATCTCGAGCAAAAACGGTATCAATGGGTAAGTCAGAATACAGGACTAGGAATTTGGATGGAGTAGGAGGGACACCTTCTATAAGATATTGGCCAAAAGAGTCTACGTCTGCCCAAAGAATATCATCATAAGGAGATTCCAGGGTGTCCGGTAATTGCCCGAGAATATCTTCAATTAAATCAAGATCTCCCCAATACACTCTGGCCATACCATTTAAGCGATGGACCTCTGTATCACCTTTGTCGTCATAATCATCATCGATATGAACGGAACCCGAGATGGCTTCGTTGAGCATTTGAGTAGTAGTATTGGTAACAATAGAATCTTTTTTACAGGAATAGACAGCGAGCAAGCACAGAAGGCCACAGATATATTTCAAGGTATTCATTTTTCGAAATTATAAGGTTAAACTAAAACGAGAAGGTGCCGCGCGAAGCTTCTTCATGCACATATACAAGTGGATCGAAAAAAGCGATGCAGAATATGAAGAGAAAAATTTAATTTTTTCTTTTTTGGGCGTCCGAGCGTTCCATTCCGGGTTTCGTAAACTCATCACTCGCTATGCTCGCGACAAGCCCTTCATGCAACTGACGCAAGATGTACATTATAGGTCGATATCGATTTATTCAATACCAAGCTGTTCTGCATCAATTAGTGCTTTCAGAACTTGAATATTTCTCACATAATTCTGTCGACCGAGCAACATCATATAATTAAAAAATATAATATATTGATTATTGTGCACCCCTCATACTTCTCTATTTTATTGGTGTTTCCAAGGCTCCTTTAAATTTCTTGAAAAAAATGGAACAAAATTCTATGATCCTTACACTAATGATTGAATCAAATCATGTAACATGCAACGGATTAAAAAAATACAAGCAAAAGGTTTCTATCTATTAAAAGGAGAGGCATCTGCCAATTCTTGTTTTATCGAAAATCTTCGAGAGGCCAAATTATTTATCAAATTGGTCAATCGGTATTTAAAGGATTATATCAAGGTACACGAATATTTATTAACGGCGGAAGGTTGGTTACTTCAAGTCACTATAAAACGTAAAAAGAAGGTACTTGCGGCCTATAAAAAGAAAAAGAAAAGACGTCAGGGTATCGCGCATTATACAGAAGTATGGCGTATTATTTCGGAACAAGTTCGTCTGATGCTTGCTCAATATGTAATTCGTACCAATAGAATGGAAGGCAGGAGTGGTAGTAAGGTGAAGGCTTCCTATGAGCGATTTTATTTTGAAACGGCCCGTGAAGCTCGTCGTTTTTTGCATCGAATGAGAAATCAAGAAATCAAGTTGAGACAGCGGAAGAAGAAGTACCGCAAGGTTAAAAGTCATTATACCATTAGTAAAAAGGAAGGTAAGGGATCTATTTTTCTTTGTTTAAAGAAGCTTCGTGGAGGGAATAACAAGCGAAGTTACAGGCGGAAAATTGGACTTAAATGCTTAGAATATAGAGACTTAAGCATACTGTTACTAACAAAAAAGGTAAAAAGTACTCTTAAAGTCTCAAAACGAAGAAATTTTCAGGATTCTCCATAATTTTTCCACGTTAACTTCAACAATCTTTCTATCAAAGCGTAAATGTATACGCTATATTCTTAATCCGATTATTCAACGCAAGAATAATCACAGAAATACCCTACCCCAGATTGAACGCTACTATGATTAAGATTCTAAGCGATAAGCATAAATGAATCATATCGCTCATGCTCGTTTAAGACAGTAGACTAATTAATTAAGAAATCATTTAAGAGCATTCAATGACTCTGATTATTAAACGGTAGGAAATTAAAGAAATTTCAATCCATTTTCTGTTAAGAATTCTTAATGTTTATTCAATGATCGTTTTTAAAGCTATTTACTTAACAATCGTCTAACAGCTCATTAACAGCTTCGCCTTGAAATCTACCATAATATTGCCTCAAAAAATTACCTAAAACAATGATGAAATTTAATTATAGCCTATTGCTTTGTCTTTTTCTTATTCAATCGGGATTCTCAAAAACTCCCGGAGTAATTGTAGCAAATGATATAGAATTACCTGCCAATGCTTCCCATCTTATTAATGATTTGAATAGCTTTTTAGAGGCTGTCGATGGTCCGCCGATAGAAAACAATCGAGTAAAAAGTGACCAGAAAACAGAAACTTATTTACTTCTAGATGAATTAGCATTCTTACATCGTAATGAATTAATACACCAAGATCACTATTATTCGATTTATCTGGAAAGTATACTTGAAATTGAAGAAAAACAATGGATGCTACAACTATCTTATATTGGGAAAGCAAATGATACCATCGAATTAAGAGCCTTGATAGAATTGATGGCTTTTGAAGAAGAAGATGGTTTTTATTTTGCTTCACCTTTACTCCATCATAGACAGAATTTTCAGTCTTATTCTGAATCAGACATCCGCTTTTATTTTAAACAAAATGTTGTTCAGAATCATTTGGAGGAACATGTACGTTATACTAGACAATTTGATGAAAAATTAGGAATTGAAGCCATAAAAACAGATTATTATCTCTGCGATCGTTTTAGTGATGCGCTTGAATTGATTGGAGTTTTATATAAAAGAGATTACAAAGGAATGCGAAGGAATGCCTTGGCACATTCCTCCTGGGGCAAAAAAATATTGATTTTAGGATTGGAAGATCCGAGATATGAGAAATTTGATGAACACGATTTGTGGCATTCCCGGCTCAGCTTAAAGGAGGATAGACGGAAAATTCATAAACCTTTGGATGAAGGTTGCGCCTACTTATATGCTGGAAGTTGGGGGATGGGGTGGAAAGAAATCTTTGATCGATTTCTTAAAGAAGTTGCTTCAGACTCCAATGCAAATTGGATGGATTATAAAGAGTATCCATATGATTTTGGAAAAAATGCCCAAACACATCTTTACGCGGATTATGTGGTTAACGCTTTGTTGGCAGAACATATTGAATCCTTGCATGGATTTGAGGGCGTGATGCGCCTTTTAAAATCAGGGCCTTATCAATCGGGTAATGACACTTATTATCAAATATTGGAAGAATTAACAGGAATTTCTAAAGAGAATTATAATGATCAGGTATGGTCATTAATAAGAAGTCAAGAGCAAAAATTAAGTAAGAAATAGTTCGTTTATATTTTCTTGAAAGAAGCGTTTACATTGGCATGTATTTCATGTATGTAAGCGCTTATTCATTTTAACTTGACAGAACAATTGCGATGACTTATCTTTATTTAAAACTTGCGAATGGAATTTAAATTACGACCATGGAAGTTATCTGATGCCAAAAGTCTTGCAAAGTATGCCAATAATCATAACATTTCTAAGCAATTGAGGGATGCTTTTCCTTTTCCCTATAGCGAAAAGGATGCCATTCATTTTATCCAATTTGTTCAGGAAAACAATCCCAAAGGCATTCTTGCAATTGAGATTGAAGGTTATGCTTGCGGTGGGATAGGCTTACATCCACAAAATGATGTTTATCGAAAAAATGCGGAATTAGGTTATTGGTTAGGAGAGGAGTTTTGGGGGAAGGGAATCATGACGGAAGCCATTATTCAAATGATTTCATATGGTTTTGAAAACTTTGACATCCAACGAATTTTTGCAGTTCCTTTTGAACATAACTATGCCTCGCAAAAAGTATTAGAAAAAGCAGGGTTTTCTGTTGAAGCTCGTTTGTCCAAAACAATATATAAAGAAGGGGAATATTTTGATGAGATAATATATGCGGTAAGAATTTCTGATAACTTAACTAAATAATGTTTTTATCAGCAGTAAATAATTCTTTATAATTCTCTATTATTGTATACCCTGAATTTGTTAGAACGGAATGCGGCAGTTAAAAATTACTAATAAAATAACCAATCGAGAGAGTCTTGCTCTCAACAAATACTTGAATGAGATTGCCAACATTCCTATGCTTACACCAGAGCGAGAGGCAGAACTTGCCGTTTTGATCAAAAAAGGTGACGAAAAGGCTTTAGAAGAATTAACAACAGCTAATCTTAGATTCGTAGTATCGGTAGCCAAAAATTATCAAAATCAAGGACTTTCCTTAAGTGATTTAATCAATGAAGGGAATGTTGGTTTGATGAAAGCGGCGCGTCGATTCGATGAAACTAGAGGATTCAAGTTTATATCATATGCCGTTTGGTGGATTAGACAGTCTATTTTACAAGCGATTGTAGAATATAGTAGAATGGTGCGTTTACCGCTTAATAAGGTGAGCAGTTATAACAAAGTCAACGAAGCTTATATGAGCTTCGTACAACAGATGGAAAGGGAACCCACGCACGCCGAACTTGCAGAGGTTTTGGATATACCTGAACGTGAAGTTACTCGAATGATCGGAAATACAGGTAGACATGTTTCGGTTGATGCTCCACTTGGGGGTGATGATGGCAATTCGACGATGTTGGATTTAATACAAGAGATTGACGGTGAAGCTCCTGATGAGGATTTGATGAAACAAAGCTTGATTGAAGAGGTGCGTTATGGTCTTAAGCGCTTAAGTCCCCGTGAAATTGAAATATTAAGTGATTATTACGGCTTAACAGGTAATCAGCCTCAAACACTGGAGGAAATAGGAAATAAGCACGGACTTACTAGAGAACGTGTGCGTCAAATTCGAGATCGTTCTTTACGAAGAATGCGTAAATCTTATAATAATAACAGTCTCCGTTCCTACTTATAATAAATGTGGTTCAGTTCGTTAATTTTTGTATTTTCGCCATATGTTGAGAATACTGGATTTTATATTACCGGGTAAAGCAAAATTGAAGCAAGAACTTCAACGCGCTACCGAAGATATTGAAGAGTTGAGCGCCCATCTGATTGATTGGGAAGATGGGGAATTAGAATTGATGTCCTTAATTCAAGCCGATCGTAAAGTAAAATCATCTTTTGATAAGTCTGTCTCTGGTATTTTATGTTCTATATATCATGAACATATGGCTGCATATCTTTGGCGGAAGGTATTTGGTATAGGAGATATGGATGTAATGGTTATTCGAACGAGAAAATACTTATATCAATATATTCAAAAAAATGGTCGAATTTCATTTTATGTAAATGACCAATTTCTAGGAGAATTCAGGAAGGATCAGCAATTATATTTAAATCGTAAAAGAATTTTAGGTGGTATCCATGTAGATTCTTCCGAATGGTGGGATATTCATTTTGGAGGAGAACGTGTAGGGAGTTTAGTGAATATTCATAAAGCAAGGCATGTAAATCCGAGAGCTTTTGAGATGAGAGGAGGAATCAGCAGTGATGCCGAAATGGTATTTTTGGCCATCGCTTTCTATAAGATTGTGGAAATTACTAGAAAAGAAAAAAAGCTTCCATTTCGATAAAAAAGTTGTTAATATGGAGATTGTCCATACTTTTATTACTTTTATTTCGATTTAGAATTGAACAATTGACTAATTAATACGTTTCGAACAGTATGAAAGAATTAAGCGTTTTTGACAAGATGAGAGTACTCATCTATCGATATCACGAAAAAGGCTTAGAAATTTTTCTCGTTGACCCCAAGATGGCTTCGGATAAATCTGTTTGGAAGTTACCTCAAAGCGAGATAGAAAATGGTCAAGTTCCTCCGTTCGATTTGGATCACCAAAAAGAGTTAATACATCTGGAACCTATTGGTGAAGGAAATCAATGGCATCATACGATTGCCGTAGAGGGTGATTGGCATGATATCCCTTCCATACGTGGAATGATCAAGCATGACCTTAAACGTGTAAGTTCAAAGATAAAAGAGGTATTACCTGATTTGGAAAAGGGTACTTATGTGGCTGCTAAGGATATTGTCAAAAAAGTGTTGCCACACGAATATAAAGCGATCAAAGAGCTCAAGGATATTCTACTTGAACGCAATCAAAGTTTTTATTAA
>JAHDGC010000318.1:0-6372 GCA_020627865.1 Saprospiraceae bacterium
GAAGCCACTGAAATCTGTAAATAAAACCGTGACCAAATCATATTTTTTAGGTTTAACCAAGCCCTGTGTTTTTAATTCATCCGCGACATCAATAGGAAGAATATTCAGGAGCAACTCATCAGATTTGGCTTTTTCTGCTCGGATAATATCCCGACTCTCTTCCAGTTTATTTTTCTGTTGGGCAATTTCCTTATTTTGTTTTTCTAGTTTTTTATTGGCATTTCTGGCATAAAATAATCCCGCCACGATAAGGCCAATAATGGCGGATAACAATGCTCCAATGCCGTATGCAAATTTCCTAAAGTTGGCTTGTTTTTCCAATTCAAGTTGAGAAATTTCTTGCTGCTTGGTGAGCAATTCATTATTTTTATTCAGGAGATCAATCTGCGTAAGGCGTTCTACTTCCTCAGCTTCTTTTTGGGCAATGGCCAATCGTTGCTCCGCCTCTTTCCTGTTCAGTTGTGCAATTTCCCTCGCCTGTTTTTCCGTTTCCAGTTCCTTATTTTTAAGTCGGAGTGCTTGCTGGTTTTTTTCATTCTCCAACTGCACATTTCTCAAATTAGCATCCTTGATTTCCTGATCTTGTTTTAAAACCAGTAACTCTTTTTCCTTGTTTTGTGCTTCCAGTTGGAGCGTTTGTGCCTCCAGCTGAAGGGCTTCTGAAGACAACTGCAATTTCTCCTTTTCTAGTTCCAATTGCCGGATGCTCATATCTTTAATCTCCTCATTAATCAAGGAAAGCTTAAGCTCTTTTTCTGCCCTTTCCAATAAATATTTTTGTTGCAAAAGTGCCTGTTGCTTGACTCGTTTTTCCAGTAGTAAAGAATCCCGTAGTTGGAGATGTTGTTTATAATAATTTAAGGCTTCTTCATAATCGTATAATGCTTGGTGGATTTGTGCTGCCGTATTATAACTTTCACTAAGCATATTTGTAAAACCATTATTTTGCCCTGTGAAAATGGCTTCCTCATTAAAGGCTAATGCATGGTATAAATCTTTTTTTTGCAAGTAAATTGTTGCAATTAAGTGAGAGGTTTCACAAAAAGCCGCCATATCTTTTTCTCTAATCATATTGAGGCGTGCCCTGTCGAGCAAATTAACGGCCTTGTCAAAATCTCCTTTATTTTGATAAGCAATCCCGAGGTTAGAAAGCAATACTGATTTCTTTAACGAATGATGTGCTTTATCCGTTTCTTTAGCTTTTTCGAAAAATGCAATTGCATTCGTATAGTCTTCCAGATTATTGTAATTGCAAGCAATGTTGTTGTAACAATGTGCGAGCATTTTGTCTTGATCCTTTTGTTCGACAATGGCCAGGATCTTTTTATTATAATTCAAAGCGTTTTCATGTTTGTTGGCCGTTTCATAACAAAAGGCAATTTGCTGTAATGTTTTCAGTTTTAGGGATACCGCTTCCGATTTTTCGTATGTATCAAACAGTTGTTGGAAATATACAACTGCGGAATCTGGTTGATTTAAATGTAAAAAAGTATGTCCTGTTTTTTCTAACAAAGATAAATTATGCTCATCCAATTTTAAGGCATTTTTATAATACTCCAATGCCGTATCGTGCAAACCTTCCTGCTCATAAATGTCTGCAACTTGGATATAAGCCGAAGTAAGTTCTTTAGTGCTGCCATCCCGTTTTTGATCTTCCAGTATCTCAAGATAATAACGCAATGCAGCAACCGTATCCCCTTTTTGATCATAATATTGTGCGAGCCATTTTACGATATGTCGTTTCCCTGCTTTATAGTTTATACTGCGTGCGACAAGCAAAGCGTTTTCCATTTTGTCAAAAGCAAGTGCAGGATCTGTTGCTGTATCGGCCAACTGAATTTGTTCCAGCACGTAGCTACTGTCAAGTTTGATTTCTTGACTGTGAGTTGGAACGTTGCTTAAAAGCAATAATCCGAAAATGATAAATATGTAAAGATGTTTGTTCACAAAAATTGTATGTGTTCTAAATTTTATATTTTTAAAACCCGTAGAGACGCGATGCATCGCGCCTCTACGGGTTTTAAAATCAATTTGTCCGATAACTAATCCCAAACCTCCAATTGCGAAGCTGTTGCGGATTATATAACAATACATCTGTAGAACCATCGGCAGCCAACCCAGGGTATTCCTTATTGAAGAAATTATTTACCTTGAGTTGTAATTGAAATTTACTACTGAGATTATACCGAAAAACAGCATCAAGTGTATAAAATCCATCCAGCCTTTCGGGACTCCGACGATTGGCAATGGTACTGCTGTGGTATACGTTTAACAAACTAAAAGACAACTTCGGTAGCGGCCTTGCCGAAAGGAGCAATTGCAAACTCAAATCGGGTTGCTCAATCACACCATCATATTCATTGTCGGCCGTATCTTCCTCAACGCCATGTGCATATTGGATATTCAGTTTGCCATCCATTTTAAGTATCGGAATTATATTGTTGAAAATAAAGCTGGCCTGTGTGCCCCAAAGTGCCGCACTGGATTCTTCATTATTAAAATAACCCAAGGTAAAATCAATATCCCTAAGATCTGTGATGTCATTGTCAAAATTATATCGGATAAAATTTTTCGTTGTACTCCTGAAGAATGTCAAATCTGCACGGAAAGATTTTCTTGGATGCCAACGAAAACCCAGTTCATAAGTCTCCGTATTTTCTGGTAATAAAAACTGAATGGGAATTTCCAAAAAATTAAAATTATCGGCTTCTATCTCGAAAGTATTGACAATATAGAAAGGAGAAGGTACCCGAAAGGCAGAACCGTAAAAGGTACGAACACTGAACGCCTTATTTACTTTGTATAGTGCAGCTATTCTGGGATTCCATTTTTTGATACCAAATAAATCAATTTGCTCTAGAACGGGTTGAAAGTAATAATATTGAATACCCAAAGTTGCTTTTAATTTTTCAAAAGATAAAAATAGTTGAGAGAAAGCATTGAATGTATAAAGGCCATAAAAATTGGGCATTATGGGAAAGTTCATTGGTCCGACTATGTTATCTTTCTCATATGGATTTCTCATCAAAGTTACCAAAGGGGTGCCACTGGAATATTGAAGCTTTCCCCCTGCCGTAATTTCAAAATTAGAAACTGGTGTGTAAGTATATACTTGGTCAAAACTTATATCCTTAGATGATGCATAGCTGTAGCGCGCCCGATTGAAGTAAAAATTATACGTTAATTGGCTGAGGGAATCGTATCGTTGTACATTAAAATTGCCGTTTGGCCCAATGGCACTACTGCGCACAACCAAATCCATCGCATCATACATTGAGTTACTGACATTTTCTACAACAGAACGATTGTCCATAAAAAAATCAAGATAATTCAATTGTAAATTGACTCCAAATTTTTTCCGGCTACGCTCAAACCCGACTTTGTAATTCGCAATCGTTTCACCCATATAATGTAACGGATTTGCATAAGAAACCGCTTTAGGATTTAATCCGATGGCACTATGATCCCGTCGATACATTCTCTGCAAAGAAAAACTAAAACTCCGGAACCGTAAATCCAGGCCGAACATCCTGCTCAAGTGCGGCAAGTCCGTCATCTCCACCTCCATAGCATCCTCACCGTCATAGTTGGACAATTCGACATAAGAAGTATCTACTGCTCCGCTAGGCAAAGTCCGTGCATAGTTGTACGGGTTGTACAATTCGTCCGTATCGTAATAAATATTCTGATGATCGAGAATCGTTGAGCTGGCATAAAAACTAAAATTCAAAACATTCTTATTCCGGCCAACTTTACCACCATAAAACATGTTCAAATCCGTAAATCCATTCGACCCAGCGGTAAGACTGGCCAAGGTGAAACTAGGCCGTTCTGTTTTTTCCATTACAATATTAATCACCCCTGCCGAGGCATCCGCACCATGCACAGCTGCTGCTGGCCCATAGATGATTTCGATTCGCTCCGCCTGTTGAATAGGCAACTGTGCACCAAGTGGCATACCGTTCACCACAGACGGTTTCAAGTCAGTACCATTGAGTAAAATTTTACAATAACTATTCCCTCGCAATCCCCGCATGAGAAACAGCTCGCCTTCCAGTCCATTCCCCGGTTGCGAAACCCTGACCCCTGGCACATACTTCAAGGCATCCACCAACGTAACGTATCCATTGTTGCGAATTTCTTCCTTGGAAATCACATACACCGTAAAGGGCAACTCGCTGACATCCTTGAGTGTCCGGCTGGCAGAAACGATTTTTTCCCCTTCAAATGCATCCGTTATGGTTTTCAGGTTTTCGCGGCCAAGCTGTTGTGCGATGATGGGAATGGTATCTGTTTGGCCAATGCCCTGAAAAGTCAGCAGCAGGAAACAGAGGAAAAGCCATTGGTTTTTTAGATTGTATTTCATCAAAGTGTTTGCCTAGTATATTTGATCTTATGTATATAATTTTTAAAGTTATGAAAAAATGTGGCAATTGCATAAAACTTGGGATAATAAAATCTGCTCAAAAAGTCGCACACGATTTTTATGCAATGCTTTTGAAACGGTCATTGGGACGGTGCGCTGCACCTTATTAATGCTGCTTTATTATTCTACTACAAACGGTTCCGCTCCTCTGGAGCTATGTGAGGGACGTAGTTCCGGCCCATGTATAGAAAAAAATCAAAGGGAATAAGGTTAAGCGGTACATAGTGCCGACACCATTTATCATCCACCTGATTTTTATGAAGAACTATTTATATTGATATTAAATTTTATAATATATTGCCTCCGTTCAATATACTTAATGAACTCGGAGCAGCTGCGGATTGAAAAAGAGGGGACGTGATGGTTAATCTGTGGTCATCCATGTAATTCTGTGGTAGCGGATAATTTGTATAACAATAAAATTACGAGAAAGAAGCTTGATAATTTATGCAAGCAACTAATTTTTACATAAAATATTTATGCTATTAAAATGTTTAAAAATAAACCAAAAAGTTTGTATGTTGAAATATTATTGTTATCTTTGTATTAACCTTTTAAGCGGGTATCAGAAAAATAGCAACCAACACAAAATGAAATTTTAAACCTGTAATTTTTCTAGTTCTGATATCCGAATATAGATTTTTATATCGAAGTCATTAGACTTGTGCTACTTTCAAGTGGTGTGTTTTCTGCTGCCGGAGTGACGCGGGTAGTGTGGATCATCCTTTCTGTCATGTATACTGGAACCTTTTCATTTATCATATGAATGGTGCTATCGGCTTTGGCTATTGGATGAATATTCGTACTACAGGAAGGAATGCTTCATCATAATTTTAGGTTTTTATGAAAAACACTTTGTGTTAGAGTTATGCTAATTTATCTGTCTTCTGTTGAAAGTACGATTTAACAATAAAAATACGATTAGGAATTGGCAGCAATCATGTCGAAATCTATCTTGACTTCATTATACCATACATATTTTTGAGAAACATACACCTAATAGCCTAATGAGAAAAAAAGAAACGAAAGGGTTTATATCCATCTTATCCGATTATGGATTTAAGATCGCCTTTGGTGATGAGAACGATACTTTCTTCTTGAGAAGGGCCTTGAAGGCTTTAATCCAAAGTGAAAAAGACATCAAGGAAATTAAATTTCTGAGAAATGAATTTCCGGCTATGACAAAAGATTCGAGGGGAGGCTTATACGATTTACTCTGTGAAGATGATCAGGGAAATATTTTTATCGTGGAGATGCAGCTGTGGCCATATAAAAATTATATCCAGCGGTCTAAATTTTATGCATTCCAAAAGTTCAATACCTTTGTGGAGAGGGGGAAGTATAAATTTGAAAATTTGCCGAAAATATATTCTATTGGATTTCTGGCCAAAAATAGCTACCCGCGTCTTGAAACGTCATACTACCATTATACCACTTTGAAAAATCAATATGGGGAAGAATTGGATAACCAAATGGTGCATATTATTGTAGAAATTAGTAAATTTGATAAGAAAAAGGAAGAAATCAAGTCAGATTTAGATAAACTTATATTCATTATGAAGCATTTAGATAAATATATAGAAAGGGGAGATTTACCTGAGTTTATGCGGGAAGATTGGTTGGAAAGAATTACGGAGAAGTTGGATAAACGGACAATGACTTCGGAACAAAGAATGTACTTTGAAATGATGCTGGCCAAGAGAGGATCTATGAGAGAAGCGTATGAAGAAGCTCAGGAAAAGATAAGAAAGGCCGAGGAAGATTCAAGAAAGGCAAAGGAAGATTCAAGAAAGGCCGAGGAAGATTCAAGAAAGGCAAAGGAAGATTCAAGAAAGGCCGAGGAAGACATAAGAAAGGCAAAGGAAGATTCAAGAAAGGCCGAGGAAGACATAAGAAAGGCCGAGGAAGACATAAGAAAGGCCGAGGAAGATATAAGAAAGGCCGAG
>JAHDGC010000318.1:6472-8161 GCA_020627865.1 Saprospiraceae bacterium
AAGAAAGGCCGAGGAAGACATAAGAAAGGCCGAGGAAGATATAAGAAAGGCCGAGGAAGATATAAGAAAAGCAGGAGAAATGGTGAGAAGGGCAAATGAAATAACAGCAAAGAAAAGTGCGGCTTTGGAAGCAAGGGGTGAAGCGCAAGCCAATAGAAACACAGCCAAAAATCTAAAGGATTTAGGCGTTGATTATGAAATTATATCAAAATCAACGGGGCTGAGCATGGAAGAGATAGCGGCCCTGTAATTTTTAAGTTTGCGATAGCTTTGTTAGAATCTGCGTGATGACTTCTAGGCAGTTATGCGGATTTTTACCACAACGACAATAGAATAAAAAATGAATCTCCAATTCGAGATAACCAAAGACGCTACCATCATTGCCAAGCTAAACAAAACAGTGCAGCAAAAACACCATGTAGCCCATCCATACCGCTTTAATCCATATAATGAAGAAAAAGTGAAAACATGGTTTGTTGACTTTTTACGCCAAGAAGATACCGTTGCTATTTTAGCAAAAGCAGATGAGGAATATATCGGATATGCCGTTTTGAAGCATCGAAAAAAAATGACGGATAATCCATTTATTGATCCGGATTTCGAGACGCTTTATATCGATCAAATTAGTATCGAAAAAGCATTTCAAAATCAAGGCATCGGAGACCGGTTGATTGAATTTATAAAAACATTAGCACGACAAAAAGGCATAACTCGTATCCACCTTGATGTATGGAGTGATAACCTACAGGCCAAGCATTTTTTTCAGAAAAAAGAATTTAGCACAATCCGGGAGATTATGGAATTGGAATTGGATTGATTAAATACAACATTTAAATTACGTTTTTTGGCAAAGCCTCAAATTCCGTCTTATCCTTTTGTATACAAGTACCCCAAGGATAAATGCAACAAGTATCCCCAGCTGGTTGTGGTACATTGATTCGTTGATGTCGAGATGGATCAGGTGCATAATGGATCTGGTCATCCCACAACCGAGGCATTCTCTGTCGAAGAGTTGTACACTCAGGCACAAGGACTCTCCTTCATCAAAGAAGTCTGCTGGAAGGATGACCAGAACTAATGGTAGCAATACCAGTATAAAGGTTTCTACAATCAGGTACCTACAGGGTGGGGTCGTATTCGCTGCCATCTGCCGGTTTTAAATCTCCTGTAGCAATCCTGATCAGGTCAATCAAAGCCCAGATGCCGCAACCGCCTAGTGTAACGATCTGGGCAATGCCGATCCCGATATATCCGAGGTAGAATCTATGAATCCCGATGCCACCGACAAAGATGGCAAGGAGTAAAGCCACAAGTTGACTTTTGGAGCTGCCTTCCTCCCCGTTAGCATAAGCTTTTTTGATGCGCTTTTGTGCTGCCTTTAAGGCCAAGACTTCTTTCAGTTTGAGTTTTTTCCCTGTTTGCTCCCTGATCTTTTTCGGTGTTAAACTCAGGAACTCTTCAACGGTTTCAGCCGTGTAGCTTTCTTCATCAAGGAGAATGGTTGCATCAGTTTTTTGCGTTTTAACTTTATTCGGACTGTTAACGGCAAAAGCATCGATGGTAAGAAAAAAGAGTGGGACAAATAAAAATAGTGTAAATGTAAATTGCTTTTTCATTGCATTTAATTTTAATTGATTTTAATTGATTTTAATTGATTTTAATTGATTTTAATTGATTTTAATTGATTTT
>JAHDGC010000319.1 GCA_020627865.1 Saprospiraceae bacterium
GGCATGCCCTACCGGTCGTCCCTACCGCAACCGTTCCATCAACTGTTCGGCTGCCTGAAACGGTAACAATGTTCCTGCAATAACCTGTCGTTCTATATCCGGATAAATTTCTGCTATGGCTTTATTGTTTTTAAAGAATTGTAATAATAGACTCCGGACACTTTCTTCCAACCAATACTTTCGTTGCGTTTTCCTATTGGTTTCAAAAAAATGATTCGCTTGGATAAAGTGTATGTATTGTTTGATTTCGGCATGAATTTCTGCAATGCTGATAGATTCCAAGGCAGAACAGGTCATCACTTTCGTGATATAGCCACTTTGCTTAGCTGGAAAAAGATGCATGGCATTTTTGTACGCTCGACGAGCCTGTTTGGCCAACTGCACCCTTTCACCATCTGCCTTATTGACTACAACAAGGTCGGCCATTTCTACGATACCTCTTTTGATGCCCTGCAATTCATCCCCTGCTCCGGGCAGTAACAGCAACAAAAAACAATCGACCATCGAATGTACTGCGATTTCGGATTGCCCTACACCAACTGTTTCTATAAGGATATAGTTGAACCCGGCTGCTTCGCATAACAAAATGGTTTCCCGTGTTTTTCTCGCGACACCGCCCAATGTCGTTCCGGCGGGAGAAGGGCGGATAAATGCCTCGGGATGGCTACCCAGTTTACTCATGCGGGTTTTGTCTCCGAGGATGCTACCTCGGCTCTGGCTGCTACTGGGATCGATGGCCAGTACGGCAACCTTGTTGCCTTGTTGTATAATTTCCTGCCCGATAGCTTCTATAAAGGTGCTTTTGCCTACACCGGGTGAACCACTGATCCCCACTCGGATAGCCTGTTTTACATGCGGTATACAAGCTTCCAAAATTTCGTTGGCCAGACTTTGGTGATCTGGTCGGGTACTCTCGATAAGGGTAATGGCACGACTGAGGGTAGTCCGGTTTCCTGACAGGATTCCCTCGACATAGCCCGGCACTGAAATTTGAGGTCTACGCCTGCCCGCAGATTTTGGAACAGCCGATGCCTGGGATGACTTACAGTCAGAAAGAGTCTGTTTATTTTTATGCGTTTGCTGTTCCATGATAAGTTAATGTATTGTTAAGGTGAAATTAACATATTTTAATAGGTGCTAATAAGATTTTTTATTTGCTTGATTTTCAGTGTTAAAGAATTTGTTAATATTAACAGGTGCTAAAATAAAAGTTAAAAGCCGGAAAAATAGAATAAAGTATATAAAATCCTCCGAAATTGTAGGAAAATCATAAATTTTTCACCGAAAATAAAATAAGTCAAGTCTATTAAAAAAGCGAACAAAATTATTAGCAGGTGTCTTCTGGTGTAATACTGTTTCGATCACACTTCTAAAGCCAAATAATATAACCCTCTGCGGTAAAGATACAATTGAAAAAGTTCAATTTATTTGAAGGTAGCAGGCAGCATTTCCAGTAATTAAATTGTTTATCAAAATGATTATCAGGCTCTCTTACGGCTGCCGCTACCAACAAATTTTTATTAAAAGTATAAATATTTAAATTAATATTTGTTTGTTTGGTGATAAAAGTTTTTCTTTGCGAAAATTTCCCCAATGTAGCACTTTATTAGTATGTGATTTTTTGGTATGTGTTTTGACTAAAGACAGAGTGTGCAATTCCTCGATAACAATTCAGGCTATAATCTTTATCTACTACATTACATCGTTTAAAAGTTTGTTAAAATAAGATTTTACCTAAGAATCATTATAATGTAATACGTTGTAGGAATGACGAAACATTCCTTGATATAGAAACTATTTTATTCAAAAATCAATATATAAAAAGACAGGTTTTAGTAACGCCAAAAAAACAGGCACTAAATATACCTGACATTTTCACTTAAAATCAAAATATCTTTAAAATGAAGTATTTATCATTATTGACAAAACTTTCGTTCCTTTTTCTTGTGATTTTTACTGTCTCCTCTTGTGGAACAGATGACACGATCGTCGATGATGCTCCTCTAGTATCCCTGGCTCAGTCGAATGGTGATTTGTGGGAAGATTTTCAAAATGTTAGTGGCCAGACCGAGATTGTCGTTTCTGTTACCGGTACTTCTGGTACAGCAGAAATGGAAACATTGACCGTATTGGAAGATGGCACAAAAATGGAATTGGATAGAATTTCTCTTGCAGGAAATCCATTGTTACTTGTAGATGCTGATCGTACTAATTTCAAAATAGATGTTACCATAACATTGCCTTCGACTCCTGGAGATTACACTTATAGTTTTGAGGTTCAGGATGCTGATGGCTTGATTGGTTCTGAGTCTGTATCTGTTACTACAATTTCTTCTATGACGACTCCTCCGACCGTTACCACGACAAGCGGTACGGATTTAAGTACTGCTACGGAGAGTCTTGTTGCCCTTTCCATTACCGCAGCTAAAGGTGATGCGAACTTGGCTTCTATTGCGGTTTACGAAGAAGGCGTTTTAGTAGATAGTTCTCGTCTGTACATTGACGGAATCCAGTTCCCATCAAATCCTGCTGGATTGTTAGAGAGCGAGTACGAGGGTTTTACAGCTTCTATTTCTGTAAGATCACAAGCTACAGAAAATACAACTAGAAACTATACCCTTGAAGTAGAGGATGATAATGGAGAGAAAGGAACTTTAGCTTTTACGATTACTACAGCGCCTTCTGGTACTGCCATTACATCTACGCATATCGGTGTGTTATTTAATCAAAGTGGCCCATCTGGTACTGGTGGACTTGATCTTGATGAAGGAATAGGTACGGGGTCTGGTGCTGCATCTGCTGAAATCAGAGATATGGGAAGTGATTTTAGCTTGCCTCCTGAGCAAAACTGGAGACAGCTTATTTCTGCTGTAAACGGTGCGGAACTCAGACGTGTTGGTGCTAGTGTGCCAGAGACTTTTGATTTCTCTACTGTACAGTTTAAGGAAGAAATTGAAAATGCTTTTGCTAGTTCTGATTCAGGTAGTGAGTTTTTCGTTAGTATTGGAAGCCAGTTTATCGTTTCTGGAAATGGTAAATACTACTTGCTTAAATGTACGAATATTGATATCAAGCCTGATGAAGGAGATAACGGTGATAGCTATACTTTTGATATCAAGTGGTAAGATTTTCTGATTGGGGAATTATGTTTTTAGTTTCTCAATAATTTTATAAAAACGGGCTGATTCCATATGGAGTCAGCCTGTTTCTTTTTTAGATGTATTTTGCGAATACTTTTTTCAATATGCAAAATCGCCAAATTCCTATCTAGTGCTTTGTAAACAAAGTTCTTGATAAGAATGAGTCCTGTAGGGACGACATGTCATTGCCAGAGATAAAATCTCTGGAACGTTTGCAGAGAAAAATTATTATTAAAAATTTAATTTACAAACCACTAGGTTCAATTACAACTCCCCCCAAACCTGCTCCGCCAACTCCACCGTCAACCTATCCAAAAAATAACTGCCCGCAGCCGGATCAGCAACCCGATCCAGAAAAGACTCCATCTTCAACATATGCTGCACATTCCGGGCAATTCTACGCGTGAAATCCGTTCCTTTTTCGGTTGCTGCATCGGCAGGGGAAATCGTTAATCTTTGGCAACCCCCAATGACGGCGGACATGGCTTGCGTTGTTGCAGAAATCATATTATCATACATATCTGCTCCCTGACTTGCTGAGGTGAATTGTACCGAAATCACAGCTTTTTGGGCTTGTTCTATACCAAAAGACTGTTGGATATTTCCCCATAATAATTGCAAGGCCCGCAATCTGGCAATTTCCACAAAATAAGCCTTGCCAATTTTTAGAGAAAAGAAAAGACCCTTCGACAAGGTATTTATATCCAGTCCTTCCTCCTGAAGATTTTCCAATGCCGAAATGGCTTTCTTTACCAATCCGGATAAAGATTTTACAGGATCATTTTCCACGTCGTCATTTTCTATTTGTAAGAATTGATAGCTCGGAAAGTTAGCCCTTACTTTATGGATACCATTTCTGATAGGGGCAAGTTGATTCTTATGATAAGAAAAACAGAAAGCGCCTTGCAAATTGGAGGTATCTTTGTTTTGTGTAAGATGATATTGCTGGAAATCTTTTGCAAAACGAGCCAATGCGGTTGGTTGCCCATAAAGGAAAGGCTGAATATATGCCGTTTCGACACCATTGAAAACTATGGAAACTTGCTCCTTGTCCAGTTCATCAACCACGATGCTCGGAGATTCGACACCATGTAAAAGTGATTTCAGCAAGGATTTATTCATCTGAGCCGGATCGGCATATGGGAAACTTTCCCCTATCCACCAATTATTTGATTCCCGAGATGGTAAGGCGATATTTTTGGGAAGGTCTTCCTTAAAATATACAGGATCGGAGCTGATATTTTCCGCGGGATGCCACCGCAGTGTTTCAAATGCTTTGCCTCTAAGGTCTGCATGAAGCTTATCGAGGCTCTTTTCTTTGGTCAATTCCGGAAATTCTGGGAATAAATTTTTACTATCACTCATCAATTTAAATTATTATATGTATTGCTCGTAAGAATAAAGTAGATTTAGTTTCTAGGCTATATACATGAAAATCAGCTATTTACGCGAATTGCTGTGGCCTAACTTTTTCCTAATGTGTTTTTAGCCGCATCAATTTAAACATAAAAATTAAAATTAAAGGAAATTGGCTAAATACTTTTGGTTTTTACACGGAGTTAGTGTCAACTTTTTAAGTAAAAATGTGTTATATTTGCACTATAGTACATAGCATTTAGATTAAGTCTAAATAAGCATAGTGGATTTACCACACTATTTTTACAAAAAAAAGAAAACAAGACCAGAAACATGGCCGCAAAAAAAATATATTTAGATAATAACGCTACGACACCAACAGATCCAAGAGTTGTAGATACGATGTTGCCTTATTTTTATACCATGCCAGGCAATGCCGCAAGCCGTAATCATCCATATGGTTGGGAAGCGGAGGAAGGTGTAGATTATGCACGGGAGCAGATTGCAAAGTTGATTAGTGTAGAACCTAAGGAAATTATCTTTACCTCTGGCGCTACAGAGTCGGATAACTTGGCGCTGAAAGGTGTTTTTGAAATGTATCGTCGCAAAGGGAACCATATTATTACCCTGAAAACAGAGCATAAAGCTGTTTTAGATTCTTGCGATAAGATTGAAAAAATGGGAGGGGAGGTCACTTATCTTGATGTACAGCGAAATGGTTTGGTTGACTTGAAGGAACTGGAGGCTGCTATTAAGGACAATACGATCCTGATTTCTATAATGTGGGCGAATAACGAAACTGGTGTTATTCAGCCGATGAAAGAAATTGGTGAAATCTGCGAAAAACATGGCGTGCTTTTTATGAGTGATGCTACACAGGCTGTAGGCAAGATTCCCGTAAATCCAAAAGAGATGGGGATTCACTTGATGGCATTCACTGGCCATAAAATGTATGGCCCTAAAGGTGTAGGAGCCTTGTTTGTAAATCGTAAAAAACCTCGGGTGAAGGTTACGGCTCAGATGGATGGTGGCGGACATGAAAGGGGGATGCGTTCGGGAACACTGAATGTGCCCGGGATTGTCGGTTTCGGTAAGGCAGCAGAAATCTGTCAGAAAGAAATGGCGGCAGAAGCAGAACGGCTAAGTAAATTGCGTGACAAGCTGGAATCCACTTTGATGGAAAGGTTGGAGGAGGTTTACATCAATGGTGATGCCGAGAACAGAATGCCGCATGTGACTAATCTTTCTTTCAAGCATGTGGAAGGGGAAGGTTTGATGATGACCTTTAATCAAAATATGGCTGTTTCTTCAGGTTCGGCCTGTACCTCTGCTTCTTTAGAGCCTTCTTATGTTTTGATTGCCCTAGGTCTTGGAGATGATCTTGCTCACTCTTCTATCCGTTTCAGCTTGGGTCGATTTACTACTGAAGAGGATATTGATTACGCTATCGAAGCCATGGTCAAAGGCGTAAATCATATGCGTGATTTAAGCCCGATTTGGGAAATGTATAAAGATGGTGTCGATTTGGAAAGTGTAGAATGGACAGAGCATTAGAAGTACGTGAAAATAATGTTGTGAAAAACGATTATTTCTGTCTTCGTTGCTTTCATCCTGCTCTTGACTTTTAGGAAAAAAAATATTTTCAATAATAAAAAATCCAGTCTGCTAAGGTGGATTGTTTCGTAAAATATAAAAATTCGTCAATATGGCATATTCAGAAAAATTATTAGACCACTTTAAAAATCCTCGCAATGTAGGGACGATGGACAAAAGTGATAAAAAAGTTGGAACGGGATTGGTTGGTGCTCCAGAGTGTGGAGACGTGATGCGTTTACAGATTCAGGTTAGTGATAATGGTGTCATTGAGGATGCCAAGTTCAAAACTTTTGGTTGTGGTTCTGCAATCGCTTCATCTTCTTTGGCTACCGAGTGGCTCAAAGGAAAATCTTTGGATGATGCGATGTCTATTGACAATATGGACATCGTTGAAGAATTGGCCTTGCCTCCTGTAAAAATTCACTGTTCCGTCTTGGCAGAAGATGCGATTAAAAGTGCGGTGAAAGATTATCGGGTTAAGAATGGTTTAGAAGTTCCTGTTGAGGAAAAAAATCATGGATAAAATTGTATAAGATCGTAATGTTTACGATAATATACAAGTCGTATCCTTTTGCTAATAAAAAATTTAGGGCCATGCTTTTTGTCGCAGATAGTGCAAAAGATAAAATTGCAGAGTTAAGAACTACAGAAAATATGCCGGATGATTATTTCGTCAGGGTTTCTGTGATCAGTGGTGGTTGCTCCGGGCTTTCTTATAAGATGGATTTCGATAATGAAAGCCAACCAAACGATCAGATTTTCGAAGACAATGGGGTCAAGGTGGTTACGGACTTGAAGAGCTTTTTGTATTTGTGTAATACAACCTTGGAATTTTCCGGCGGCTTGCAAGGGAATGGTTTTTATTTCAATAATCCCAATGCTGCAAGAGAATGTGGCTGTGGAGAAAGCTTTGCGGTTTGATTTTGTTTAGAAAAAAATAGTCTTATATTTTATAGAAAACCTTCAATAAGTTGTAGCTTGTTGGAGGTTTTTTTATACGAATTGTTTTACCCTAAAATTCAGCTATCCGAATTTAATACTTGCATATTATGAAAACAAACGACCTCATATTAGTAACCGGAGGCACCGGTTTTTTGGGTTCCTGCCTTATCCGAAAACTGGTTGGTCAGGGCGTAAAGGTTCGTGCAACCAAAAGGAAAAATAGTCGGATGGATTTGGTCGCGGATGTTACTGATCAGGTAGATTGGTATGAGGCGGATTTGTTAGATCTTCCTGCATTGGAAGATTGTATGCATGGTGTTGCAAAAGTTTATCATTGTGCAGCTATGATTTCTTTTGATAAAAAATATGCTGGGATGATGCGGACGGTAAATGTGGAAGGTACGGCCAATGTGGTGAATATTGCGTTGGATTTTGGCGTGAAAAAAATGTTGCATGTAAGTTCTATTGCCGCCATTGGCCGAAATAAAGAGGGAGAAATTGTTAGTGAAAAATCAAAGTGGGAACATAGTAAACAGAATAGTAATTACGCTGTTAGCAAATATTTATCAGAACAGGAAGCTTGGCGTGGATATGCGGAGGGCTTGAATATGGTTATCGTAAATCCGTCTGTTATTCTTGGGCCAGGTTTCTGGGATGTAGGGACAGGGCAGTTGTTTGATTATATCTGGAAAGGGGGCAAGTTTTTGCCATTGGGAGCAAGTGGTTTTGTGGATGTTCGTGATGTTGCTCGTTTTTGTATAGCCTTGATGGAAAGTGATATTTCTGGAGAGCGGTTTATTATCAATGGTGAGAACCAATCCTTTGCTTGGGTAACAGAACAAATTGCGACAGTTTTAGGAAAAGCAAAACCGAAAATTCCGCTCCGATCTTGGATGCAAGAACTGGCTTGGCGAGCAGAAGCTTTACGCTGTTTTTTCTCTGGTAAGGCACCCTTGATTACAAAAGAAACAGCTCGGCATGCCTCATCCCGTCATGCTTATGAGAATCAAAAATCTATTGACCGGTTAAATTTTGTTTATACACCAATAAAGAAAACAATTATGGATGCGGGACAACA
>JAHDGC010000320.1 GCA_020627865.1 Saprospiraceae bacterium
ATCAGGAGTTTTGGTAATGTAGTAGGCATAAAAAAAGGAGTAAAGTCAAACTTTTTTTTTTATTTTTCAATAAAATTGAAAGTTATGCAACTGCTTCTAGGACTTGCTCTTTTTTCTGTTTCTTTCTCTTCTTTCTACGCTTTGTAGAATCAAGATGTGCTTTTGCGTTCGGTGTTTGCAAGAGGCTAAATAAAATTTCTTTTGCTCTGAAAAGCTGTGCTTTTACCGTACCAAGTGGAATATCTAGTTCTTTGGAAATCTCGTCATAACTGAGTTCTTCAAAAAAGCGAAGCTCAATCATTAACCTGTACTTGATGTTTAATTTTCCTAACACATTACGCATCAGCATGACCCTTTGCTGACGAATAAAGCACTCTTCCGGATCCAATACAGATGACTTCAGGTTACTGGAGTAATCGTGGTCACTGTTTGGCTCAATCGGATCATCGATGGAAAGAAGCTTGAGCCTTTTTTTCCGGATGTAGTCTATACAATTATTAATGGCAATCTTGAATAACCAGGTACTAAAGGCATATCTGGGGGCATAGCTCGGCAATTTGTTAAAAGCCTTACCAAATGCTTCCAAAGTCAGATCATCGGCATCTTCCCTGTTTTTAACCATTTTCAGCATCATGTGAAAAATGGAATTACGGTAGCGTTCCATTAAAATAGAATATGCTTTCTGTTCGCCTTTTATAGCTCGCTGAACCAGTGCATAATCCTCTTCTGCCCGGGGGGACAGGTTTGTCGGTTTTGTTTTTACTTGTACTTCCATTTGCTTGAATTACCAATCGTTAAAGTTGGCGCAAATATTAGGTAGAATAAGATGTAGCTTAAATCAAGCAAGGGAATCCAAAATAATAATTTTGTTTCTTGTAACCTGCGTAATATAAAAGCGTACAAAAATAGCATGACTAATATCCGTGCCACATATATAAAAAAAACTACTACAAACATTGTGCTAAATTTTAATATTAAGAGCAAAAAGCCTGTAGTATAGTGAAGAAAGTGGCTAAAAGCTAGTAGTCCAAGCAAAAGTTGATGGTAAATAGTATAGTGTCTCGCAGTGGATAAATGTCTTTGTTTTTGGAAAAAATAAGATTTATAATCCTTTTTAGCCTCAGAATAAACAAATGTTTCCGGAGCTAGGACGATACAAGTGTTGTTTTTATTTGCTACCTCTTTGATAAAAAGATCATCGTCTCCTGATGCGATATGTTCATGCTTAGAGAAACCGTTTACTTGTTTGAATAAATTCTTATAGTAAATAAGGTTCCTGCCCACTCCCATATAAGGCAAACCTGCCAAAGCAAAAGATAGATATTGAACTGCGGTATAAACGGTTTCGTATCGAATGAATTTATTAAGAAACCCATCTGATGGGAAATAAGGTCCATATCCGAGTCCGACTTCCATAGGTCTACGAATGCACTTTTGCATTTCGTTCAACCAGTTTTTACTATTAGGGTAACAGTCTGCATCGGTTAATAAGACCAAATCATATTTGGCCGTTTGAATGCCTACTGTCATGGCATGTTTTTTACCTTTTCTGTTTTTGGGTTTTTTCCCAGCCTTAACCGCGCACAAAATAGGATATTTATATGTAAAATTCAATAATATGTCAAATGTATTATCTGTTGAATTATCATCAACCACAATAACCTCATAGAAGCGGTAGTTTTGATTTAGAATACGGGGTAAATTTTTTTCGAGATTTTCAGCTTCGTTACGGGCACAAATAATAATGGAGACTGGAGGGGAATCATCGTCATCTGAAATGGGTTTTTCTTTGTAAAAAGCGAGCTTAGAAAAAAGAAATAGCCAGTATAGTAATTGTATAATACTGGCAAGGCAAAAAACAAAGAAAAGGAATTGGATAAAAAACATCTAGAATCCTTCGATTTTAGCATTTGGAAAAATATCTTTATTACAAATCCCGAGGATCGCATTTCGTTGTGATAGCAAAGATGCCTTTTTATCAATAATTAATTTGTCAAATTTTTTTGATACTTTATAAGTCTTGTATTTTTGAAAATAATGCCATGCGAAAAATCCCGCAGGGATAAGACTGATGAGATAAGTAAATGTAATTATCTTGTTTTGGAATATGCCCTGAACAAGTAAACACTGAAATAAATACAAAAATCCAAAACTCAATATGCCGGGAACAAACTTTATAGAAGCACTGTATCCTTTGTAGACGTTAATCTTTTTTACAAGCCATAGCGGAATTGAGGCAGCTATAATATTATTCAACCAACCATATAGAAACATCGGGAATCCTGCCAAAAGCATCAGGAAGGAAGGCTTTTTTCCTCCAACGGCAGCGTCATTAATTTGTTCGGTTACTAAATTTGAAAAATATGTATTTATACTGTTGTGTAATTTTTTTGCTTTTTCGGGAGCATGTTGTTGTAGTTTTCGCCAGTTAGCAATCATTTTTTTTGTAAAGCTAAAAGCAACATCTGGTTCTGGACGACCTTTGGAAAAGGCAAGTGTCTCAAATTTTGAAATAAGTTCATCTTCTGTTTCATCAATCGTATGAATCGTAAGGTTTTCAAGTTGTGTTTTAATATCGGAGGTGAGTTGCTTTACCGTTGGGAAGGCATCTTTTTCGTATTGGGATTGGTAATCTTTAACGATAATCTCTTGACCAATGTTGAGGAAAAGATCCTTGCCAAATTGGGTAGGAGCTTCATAATTGACACCTATTGGTAATATTCTTAAACCAAGATTAAAATCATGATCTGCCTCCGCACCGAAAGCGATTCTGGCTGTACCAGTTTTGATTTTCCCGATATGGCGGGCAACCTTGCTGCCACCCTGTGGTGCGATCCAGAAAACGCCCCCGTTAGCAAGAAATTTACTCGTTTCTTTAAAAGCCGTCTCATTCTTCAGCACTGTTCCTCCAACATCTTGTGGTCGCTCTACTTTGATACAGTAGAACGTTGAGAAAAACCAATTCCCGAATTTTGACTTATACAAACTTGCATTGGCCAAAAAGAAAACTATTTTATTGACCTGTGAGGCAACGTTAAGTGGATCCATTAGTGTATTGGGGTGGTTGGAAACGAGAATAACAGGAGGTTTTAGTTTCAGCCTTTCTTTGCCTGAAATGCTTCTTCGTTTGTAAAAAAGCCAACCGCCAACTAAAGTTAGAAATTTACAAAAGTTATAAAAGATAACGAGTAGAGGATTCATTAAAAAAATAGTTTTAATATAGAGTAAAAAGGGTCATGCCCTAAAACCCAATAGAAAGTCTTTGACCTGTTGATCGAACTTTTGCCCTTCTTCAAAATGGAATTTTACTTCAACGGGTAACACAAAAATGGGTAATTTCTCCTTTATCAAAAACTCCCGATGCATCTCAAGCCGCATGGCATCCTTCTCTGTTGTAACAATAATCTTACCATTAGATTCTATACTATCAAAAGTTGTCTTTAGATTAGCTACATCATATTTACTAAAGTAATGATGATCTTCGTATTCCAAAATTTTTACCGAATTTACCTTTTCTCGTAAAGAATCCACAAGGTAATCTGTCCCAGCAATAGCACATATTAATAAGATGTCAACCTGCGCAGTCAGTTGGGCAATGTACTTTCTGTTTAAAATATAATAGGGCTGTAAGTATTCATAGTAAGAAAAATAAATTTTTTGCCAAGGAAATGGATTGATTTCCGCGATGGCAAAGTCTCTTTCTGTTGGGCTAACGACTTTGGGGCATTTACTAACAACAATAATATCGGCTCTTTTGTAAGCGGTTCGCCATTCTCGTAACCTGCCGGAAGGCAACAAAAAATCCTTGGTAAAGGGGCGGTCAAATTCTGTTAATAAAATATTTAAACCGGGTTTTATAGAACGATGTTGAAATGCATCATCCAACAAAATGGCTTGCATATTTTCCTGTTCCATCATAATCTGGGGGATGGCAAAAGTTCGGCTTTCTGCTACAGAAACCAGTAAATCTGGAAATTTACGTTTGTACTGCAACGGTTCATCCCCGACTGTCTCCGCATTGTGCCGAGGGTTAACTAACATAAACCCCTTCGTTTTTCGTTTATATCCTCGGCTGAGTGTCGCAATATTGATATAAGGTTTGAGCAATCGAATCAGATATTCTACATGGGGTGTTTTCCCCGCACCCCCGATGGATAGATTTCCTACAGAAATTACCGGAACATCAAATTCTATTGGTTTTAACAATTCCTTACTATACATAAAGTCTCGAAAACTAATACCTAGCCCATATAATAAGGAAAAAGGAGCCAATAATATTTTAAAAATGGTGTTTTGAATCATAAGTCACTGACCGAAGACGCTGGAAAATTGATATAAAAATGTCTACAAGATAGTGTTTTTATTAAATATAAAATTTTTAATGCGACAGATAGTGTTCAAAAGTCGATGGATGGGAAATAGCCCATGTAAAATGTGTATCTTTCGCCCAATAAATTACTTTTTTATGAAGGCGATGATATTTGCTGCGGGGCTGGGCACCCGACTTCGACCACTTACAAATGATAAGCCCAAAGCACTGGTGAAACTTAATGGTGTCCCACTATTGGAGCGTGTTATCCGGAAGGTGTCTGAGGCTGGTTTTAGGGAAATTGTGGTTAATGTGCATCATTATGCGGAGGATGTTATACAGTTTTTAGCGGAAAAAGATCATTTTGGTTTGAAAATTCATATTTCCGATGAGTCTGACTTGCTTTTGGAAACGGGTGGTGGTTTAAAGAAAGCGATTCCTTTTTTTGCTGATGGAAAACCTTTCTTAATGCATAATACAGATATTATAAGTGATATTGATCTTCAGAAAATGTATACATATCATTGCGATTCCAATGCATTAGTGACCTTGGCGGTAAGGAAACGGAAAACTTCAAGATACCTGATTTTTAATGAAAAAGATGAACTGACTGGCTGGGTGAATACCAAAACTGGGCAACGGAAAATTAGCCGTATGGGAGCCAGTCGTGTTACGATCAAAGCTTTTAGTGGTGTCCATGTTGTTGATCCTGCTCTGTTTTCATTCTTCCCAGATGAAAAAGTATTTTCGATTGTTGACGTTTATTTGAAAGCAGCGAAGACTAGTGCCATTATGGCTTATGCTCATGATGATGGCCAGTGGTTGGATGTTGGCAAACCGGAACAATTAAAACTTGCAGAAGGGTTTGTTGAGGATTGAATTAGGCCATTTTTCTATTTTTTGTTCGGTCTTTAAAAGATGAAAATGGAAAAGTGACATTCGTAATTTTAGGATTATATACAAAGTCAAAGCATATCGGAAATGAAAAACTTGCCTATAGGAACTTTCATCAATATGACAACTGTTGCCGTTGGGAGCATTATCGGTTTGCTTATCCAGCAGGTTATTCCAGGAAATATTGAAGCTATTATTTTTCAGGCTATTGGACTTGGTACCTTAGTTATTGGAATCATGATGGCCTTGAAAGTGCCGGAAGGGTATATGCTGATTTTTGTTTTTAGTTTGATCCTCGGAGGTATTTTAGGCGAGCTTTTCGGGGTAGAGCAAGCTTTACTAGGAATGGGGGAAGGTATAAGAAAGCTATTCAATCTGGATGGTGAAAAATTTGTAGAAGGTTTAATAACAGCATTCCTACTTTTCTGTGTTGGTTCTATGACGATTGTTGGAGCCATAGAAGAGGGGATTCAAGGAAAAAGGGAGCTTTTACTCATCAAATCTACATTAGACGGTATTACTTCGGTGGCTTTCGCTGCAACATATGGTATCGGGGTACTCTTTTCCATTTTTCCAATGTTGATTTTTCAAGGAGGCATTACCGTTATTGCCGCAAGAAGTCAACATTTTTTTTCCGAAATCATGATTAATCAATTAAGTGCGGTTGGGGGCACATTAATCATTGGTATTGGAGTTAATATACTCAAGCTTGGTGAGATTAATATTTCCAATTTATTGCTGGGGCTTTTGGTCGTGGCGGTTCTGAGTTGGGCTAAGGAACGGAGAGACAAAGCCTAATTGTCATAGTAAACCATTCAGCCAACTCAGAAAGTCTATAAAGTTTTGCTGGCTAATCGTATGCGTTGTATCATAAGATTTAAAATCAAGTTGAACACCCAATTCCGTTAAAGTTGCCTGACTTTTCAAAGCATCACTATAAGGTAAAACCTGATCTTGTCGCCCGTGCGATACAAATGCATGAAGGTTTTTTAGCTTATCCTTAGAACCATACTTTGGTGCGATACCCTCCAGAATATGCCCACTAAAAGCAGCGATTCCCTTGATCTTTTCTGGAGCGGTAAGGCCAGCACTAAAGGAAAGAATAGCCCCTTGACTGAATCCTCCAACAAAAACCTGACGTTGATCTACCTTATATTTTGCGACAAGTTGATCAATGAATTTTAAAATCAGCTTTCGACTTTCTTCTGCTTGTGCTTCGTTAATTGTCCGCCCCGTTTCCAAAATATTTAGATCGTACCATTTATATTTTCCTTCCGAGATGGTATATGGTGCTCTTGCTGAAACAACCAATAAGCGTTCATCCAGTGCATCTGCAAAGGAAAACATGTCGGCTTCATTACTACCAAAGCCATGCATCAAGAGTAAGAGAGGAGGCTTCTTTATACTTATTTTAGGTTGCCTTATTTTGTGTTGAAGCACAAACGGTTCCTCGGCAATTTTAGCCGGATTCCTATTTGTATTGAAACAAGAAAATCCAAGTATTGTAACCGAAAAAATAAACAAAATTACACTTTTCATGGTATGAAACTATAAGGTTTAGGTCAATGGTTTTTATGACAAGATTATACTAACATGCTGTTTTCAATATCTCGTTTCCAATGCCACAATTTACACAATTTTTCTTATTGCAATATTCATTTTTTAGCTGTAAGAGTGCTTGAGTCTGGTAAGCAGAATCCGCTTCTTGGCCGAGTCCCTGCCACTTTTTTAGGATGCTGTTGGATTCGGGAGGCAAAGCTTCGAGTAAACTTAATGCTTGCTCTTTGTATTGGGACTCATCTTTTTCCTGTCCATAGAAGAATAAAAAAGGAGCAATGGTATTGCTGATGATGAGGTGAATCGTATTTTTACCCAATGATTTATGCCGGCTGGTTGATGCTTTATCAAAAGTATAATGTGTAAGCCAGTAATTAGAAATCTGAAGACTAAACATATGTTCTAGCTCCTGAATATTTCGGGCAACCAATATTTTAGAAAGTAAATGATTAGAGCCGAAGATGAGCATGGCAAATTGGGCTATCCGAATAGTTGGGAAGTTTGCCGGGCGCATCCGCATAAATTTCCAACCTGCTGGATTGATAGGAACGAGTTCATGTTTCTGCTGCAAAAAAGCATATTCTTTCTTTAGTTTATTGGGATAAGCATCAACGAAATCTCTGTCCAATAAGCCAGCTTGCCCAAAGAGTAAAGCTTCCAGCTGGAAAAGGCTATTTTTATGTTTGGCTAAAATCGTCAAGGGAAGACTTCTAGCGAGTTGCTCAAAAGTATCCGTGTTGTGTTTGACCCCAAAACTTCTGGCCAAAAATTGATAAAAACTATCTTCCCAATTGTTCTTGTTTCGAAGTAGACCCGTTTTGATATCCCGAATCTTTCTTTCGAGTCTTTCTACCAACAGTCGATCCAGCCACAGACTTTTAGTAATATTCCTAACCTGATGAAACTGATGTTGGCAAGGAATCCAGTACGTATTGTTAATCAACCTGAGATATTTTCCAGAAATCTGCGGAGGAATACGCTTTTTAAGTTCAAGGCAAGCAATTCGTTCTCCATTGTTCCGATATATCACCTTATCCTCATCCAAGACAACATGGAGGATAACATTATCATAAGCCCTATCAAATTGGTGCTTGTGCTGTTCCCATTCCGAAGCATGGACATGTATCTCTACATTTCCAGCCCATAGTGTATCCCCAATTTTTATTTTGGCATTAGAGAAATCGGGGCCAGCGTTAGTATTGTGTTGGCCATTGGTTATAATTTGGATTTTTTCTCCCGTTGTGGTTTGGAGGTTTTCCATATAAAAACGCTTCATACGCCATATATAAT
>JAHDGC010000321.1 GCA_020627865.1 Saprospiraceae bacterium
GGAAGGGGAAGACCTCGATGTGGAAAAGGAGAAAATGTTATTGGATGCTTTTCAAGAATTGTTGGAGATGGTGGAGCAGTCGGATGAGGTATAGGTATGTTGTCCATGTAACTACAGTATTTTTTCTATGCTAAAGTTATTATGGGTTGGATTAACTATTAATTTCTTTCCAATTTATTAATTCTAGCCCTTCGATGTTTTGAAAGTGATTAGTGTTATTTGTTGCCAAAACATATCCCTTTGATAAGGCAATCCCAGCTATTAATAGGTCAGAATTTCCAATCGTAATTCCTTCTCTTCGCAATTTACCATATGCTTTTGCAGATAACCTTATTGACTTCAAATCGATATCTATTATGTTGCACCTTGATAACAGATTTTCAAAATCCTGTATTTGTCTCTTTGCATTTTTGTATTCTAACCCACTTAAGATTTCGTAGTATCTTTCTAACTATATCTGGATTTCCTTTCATATAGTAAGAAAATATATCGGTATCAATTAGTGTTTCTTTCATTTAGTTGATTGGTCTGATGTCATTATTTCTTCTTTTATGTAAGTCTTTCGTTAATTCAATGAATAGGGATTCATCCAGATCTTTCCACTTTCCAGCAAATGATAAAAAGAATTCTTGAGTTTCTGTAAGATTTTCTATGCCCTCTACATAATTTAAAACTTCTATCAATTTGTTTTCTGGAAGTTTATCAATTTTTGTTATGATGTCTTTAAGTATTTTATTTCGTGCAGTCATAATATCATTTTTTAATTTCATTTCAAAGATACAACTTATTGACAAAAAAATCCAATCACTAGTCTTGTAGTTGTTTGGTGGTTAGGTTTTAATTCTATATTTTTTCATATACAAACTGTTTGACAACTGAAACTACTTAAAAAAGTTTATTAATTGGATAACATCAAGTACATTTGTAAGAAAATCAAGGAGCATAGCTGAAATAGTTCTCAGGGGGTGTGGAGACAAGAGAAGCTTTAGGTAAATCAAAGGTGAGCTTTCCTGTAATTCTCTTTACTTTAATTATGAAATAGATGAAAATCATAAAAATAGAATTCAGTAACATCAACAACCTCAAGGGTGGCCCCCATATCATTCGCTTCAATGAAGCCCCATTGAAAGCAGCCGGTATATTTGCCATAACGGGGCCAACAGGTTCCGGAAAATCTACCATTCTGGATGTGATAACGCTGGCCTTATTCAACCGAATTCCCCGTTTTAAAAAAGCCATTTCAAAAGGAGAAATACAAGGGCTGGGTTCTGTTTTGACGCATCATACGAACGAAGCTTCCGCACTGATTGAATATGAAGTAAAAGGAAATCGGTACATCTCAAAATGGAGTGTATCTAAAACAAGGAAAGGTGCCTTGAAGGATTACGAAATGTCCTTGCAATATGCCGATGGAGAATACCTGAACCTGAAGAAAAGTGAAGTGCCGGCGAAGAACGAAGAATTCATCGGTTTGAAATATGACCAATTCGTCAAGTCGATTATTCTTTCTCAAGGAGAGTTTGCAAAGTTTCTAAAAGCGGATAAAAATGAAAGGGGACAATTGCTGGAAAATATTACGGGGACAACCATTTATCGAAAGATAGGAGCCAAAGCTTTTGAAAAGTTTAAGGAAGTAAAAGAATCTGTCGCGCAAAAAATGGAAATGTTGGGCAATATAACGGTTTTGACAGATGAGGAAAGGACAGAAATTGAGGCCGAAATTTCGCAGGCGGAAAAAGGTAAAAAGGAGGCAGATGCAGCAATTAAAAAACTGGCCACTTTAAAACAAGTCAAAACAAAGTTGGCAGAAATCAAAGCGGCTATTATTGTAGAACAGGAAAAGGCGGCATCCTTGAAATTACAATTTGAAGCTTTTCAACCCGAGTTGGACAAGTTGGCCTTACATGAAAAATTAAGTCCCGTTCAGGCTGATCTACGTTCTTATCAGGAAGCCTTAAATCGTGTGGAAGCGTCTGGGGGGAAACTGGAACAGTACGAAAAAGAATTACAATTGTCGAAAGGGCAACTCCAAACCGTAATGCAGAAAATGGCCGATTTGACCAGGGTAGATGTAACACCAGATAATTTCAAAACGGTGATGAGTGCATTTGAGACGGAGGTGAATCATATGGATCGGGATTTGGAAAATATCATGGCAAGGGGAAAGGAACAACGGGGGAATATTGCGACTAGACAACAGGACTACGCATTCAAAATCGGGGATAAGGCTAAACCTAAGGAGGCTATTGCTCAACTAGAAAAACAAGCGCAAGAGTTTTTAGTGGTTATGGCAGCAGCCGGTGTAAATGAAACTTCTGATATTGCTGAATATCGCAATCAATTGAAAAAAAGTCAGGAAGGATATATCTTGTTGGATAAAGTCAAAGCCGTTTTTCTGGACTTGGATAAAGAAAGCAAAAAGATTGCATCGGAGAGGGCGGCGTTTAAAAATTTTGCTGCACAATTGGAGAAAGACGAACCTTTGTTTGCAAAGAGCAAGGTTTTAATAAAGGAGTTAGAGGAGAAAGAAAAGCTGCTTTTGAAGCAAAAAGAAGCGGCCATTAAAATTGCTAAACTAGAAGAATTAAGGGCTGGACTTGTTTCAGGGGAAGCATGTCCACTTTGTGGGTCGCTAGAGCATCCATATTCGAAACACAATCCGGAAGATGAACAGTCCAGCATCGAAAAAAGTATTCAAGAAAACAAAGAACGTTTGGCAAGGGAGAATAAAGCCCTTGAGGTTTTGAATAAAAAGATCACTGAAAATGAAACGGCCATCAAGTTAACCCGAAGCAATATTGCTGCATTGGAAAATAGCTTAGAAGAAAAAACGAGCAACAGAGATGCTTTATTGAAACAGTATCAAGGAGAGGAACAACTGACACTGGAAACTGTAGATGGCATCAGCCAGAAATTGTCTGGAGAATATGAACGTTTGGAGAAAGCTATTCATGCGATGGAGCAGGTAAAGCCCAACAAGGAGTTGACGGAGGCATATCGAAAATTGGCTGCTACCTTGTCGGAGTATACTTTGTTGAAAACAAAAAGAAAAGAAAAGTTTGCCGGCGCTAATGTGAGTACGATTTGTAATCAGTATCAGGATGAGTTTACTAAGATTGAAACACATCAAGCAACGACGACCAAAGCTATAGAATTAGGAAAGACAGATTTAAGGCAGGCTAATAATTTAGTCAAGGATTTTTCTGGGAAACTTCTTCCTAGGCTTGGTGCACTTGGGTTTGAAACCATTGATGAAATAAGTCGTCACTTCTTGATGGAAAGTGCAATTATTGTTATTAAAAATAAAAAAGAAGAGCTGAACAGGCAAAAAACAAGTAATGAAACCAAACTAAATGCTTTGCAAAAGGAACAGGCCGAACAAACTGCATTAGATGTCGCTCCGGAATTAACACTGGATGTGCTCAATACGGATTTTGCTCAAAAAGAAAAAAGCAGGGATGAACTGATGGAAAAAATAGGCGGAAAACAGACCGAACTGAAAAGAGATAACCAAGATCGAAAACAACGAAAAGATAAAGAACAGGAAATAGAAGCCCTGAATAAATCGCTGGATAAATGGTCTTTGTTGAATCGGATGATTGGGGACAAAACGGGTAATAAATTTGCCAACTTCACCCAAGGGCTAACGATGCAAAATTTACTGGTGTTCACCAACCGGAGACTGAGAAATCTTTCGGATCGCTACTTGTTGGATAAACCCTCTGGAGATGGTGACCTTAAAGTGATCGACCTGTACCAAGGAAATATAGAACGTGCCGTGTCAACCCTTTCGGGAGGGGAAACTTTTTTGATTAGCCTTGCCCTAGCCCTCAGCCTTTCGGATATGGCTTCCAAAAATGTTTCGCTAGATAGCCTGTTTATTGATGAAGGCTTCGGTACGCTAGATCGGGATACACTGGATGTTGCCATGAATACCTTGGAGCGATTGCAATCTGAAAACCAAAAAACAGCAGGTGTCATCTCCCACGTGGAAGCCTTGAAAGAACGGATTGAAGTGCAAATTAAATTACAAAAAGATGCCCAAGGATATAGTATTATTAAGGTGGAGTAGCGCAACCTTCCATTTTTATTTCAAAAGTAGCATTATTTTGGAGCGAATCGACACAAAATCCGGGCAATAAATTCACGGCAGTTCCAGCAGAAAACAATACACTTTCGGATATGTTTCCTGTAGCATCAATGGTGTTGGCAACTTGGTAAGTGCCCGTTTCGATAGCACCGTTGAGGCTTAAATTATTTACACAAGCACAGCTGACCGTTGTCACATTGATGATTTCCCACTGTTGATGTTCTCCGCCTGTCCAGTCTTCAAAAACAACCTGATCTCCATTTTGGATACCTGCATTTTGCACACTGACATATTGATTCGTGAGCTGAGATTTGATGCTAAAATAGCCATTGGATAGATCAGAGATTAAGAAATGTTGCGCCAATGATTTGTTGTTCTTCCATTGGTATAAATTGCCATAGTTGGTTGTACCATCAATGAGTTTCCCGCTGTGTGTAGCTTCTAACAAGTATTGCGAAGCACCGAAATAATGGAGTTGCCAACGTTGTTGTGTGGCATCGTCGCAGTCTTCTTGTACCAAAGTGGCTCCGTTAGCAGCATCGGCATTCAGAACTTCCAAGAGCTTGCCAGAATGTTTCGCTTTTATGGCAAATGTTCCATCCCCGAAAAAAGGTGCATCCGAAACAGGTGCTACAAGTTCAATAGAAAACTTTTGATTATCGTTGCCCATAACATCATATAGCCAGATGTTGGCGCCCGCTTCTGCCGAAACTCCACTGACATCGACACATCGACCACTTGCCAAAGATCGAATATAGTAATAGCCTGGCTCTGCCTCTTCTAGCAGCCAATATGCATTCGAATAAGGGCGCATCTCGCCTTGTTGCACATTGGCAGTATTGTTCATGTAATCTCCTGGGACTTCCATTATTTTTCCACTATGCCTGGCACTGATCAGGTATTTCCCTTGCCCAATATGTTCGAATAACCATTGCTGATTCGGAGTTCCTATATCATGCCATTGTTGAATGTTCGCTCCATTGTTTGTGTTCGCCTCGGCTACATCCAGAACTAGTCCAGAGTATTTTGCCCTAATCTTGTAGTACCCTTTTGGTAAGGCAATTTCAGATTGCAGCATATGGGTACAGTAGTACCAACGGGCAATTCTTTCCACTACTTTTTGCATGTGATTATAGTAGCCAAACCAATCAAATTTTATAATGTTCCAGCACTTACTCATCCATAGATTTTCATCAATCCACGCTTCCTCAAATCTTCTATTGGAACCCTCGGCCATAGACATTAACGATTCTGTAGTAAATAAAACATAGGAACGGGCGCACTGCCGAACCCAAAATTGATCTGTCGGGAAATCACCATAATGAAGGTTGTTGATTTCCCCAACTAACCAGTCTCGAAGCTCTTCATTATCATCTGTCCCTACCCAGTCACTAGTGATGCTAGCGCCTGGCCAGAAGGCATTATTATCTGCAGTTGGATTGGTGGAAAACAGTAGCAAGACTTGCCCTGAGTTTAACGCTTCTTCTACCGTAAGATGAATAGATAATGTAGGGGAAATGAGTATGTCCCCAAAAATCTCATATAGCATGTCCGCGATGGCCTGATAATCTCCTCTCGCTTGATGAATTTCCATGATAATAATCTCTTGAGGATTGCTATCGAGTAAAGCCCTCAATTCGTTTAGATCAATATCTACATTATCTTGATCAGAACAAAGGTCTCCATGAAAAGAGTAAAACTGTCCATTATCATGACCGATGCGCGTATCAAAATAACGCGCTCCCTTGAGGAATTGTGTCGCGATAGATTCGCCCTGTTGGTCACAAAAATTAGCGCCGCCATTTCTCTCGTACAGTGCACCATGTGTCCCTAAGATTTTGAGTTCCTTTAGTTTTACATGTTTGATCGCTTCGTGAATATCTCCCATCCAAGATTGCGTGTTTATTGTTGGAATGGCAGTTTGAGCATGTGTATAGGAGATACTTAAGGCAAACCATAAGAATGCAAAGAAGAGTTGATTTGAATAGCGACGAGGCAGTAGCAATTGGTAATTCATTTGATTGAATTTTATGTTTGGTCTGATTTGATACGAGATCGTAAAGTCAACAATGATTTTACTCTAAACCGTTTTTTTGCATGAATATAATTAAAATATGAATAAATGTGTGCTTATTGGAGAAAGTTTTTTGTTGTTACCATATAGAAAAAGGAATCATTTTTCATGAAAATGATTCCTCTACTTATAAATATTCGCTTAATTGATAATAAATTACTTTCGCTGCTTTTCCAGTACTTCAATCTGGGCCAAGACCTCCTGCGCTTCTGCATATTTCTGATCGCTCTTTATCCGACTAGATTTTGACAATTCATAAGCCTCCTGTTGGAGCTTTTTGTATTGTTTTTGTAATACTTCAAGTTTCGATTTTTTCTTAAATAGACCAAACATGATGTTAAATTTTTCGTGAATAGTTCTTGATTAGATTCAGGGGCTTGCAAAACTGAACAAGAATAGAATATAGATTGTTCAAAATAATCCATTTTCTTTCTCTTGTTTTATGAATATTTTATATATTTGTTCGTTCGCCACAACATGGCCGTAGGTCTGTTGTGTGCAGGTGCAGGCATAATATTAGGCTACGCCCTAAATTCTATTTGGCTCTTAATAATAATTAGGGGACGGTGCTCTGCACCCTGTCTGCGTGACCCTGTCTGCGTGACTTGTCAGGCAGGTCGTCAGGCAGGCTTAAATATATGGTCTGCAAGTATTATTACAAACGGTTCCGCTCCTCCGGAACTCGCAAAAGCCTGCCTGAACAAGTTCACGCAGACAGGGAACGTAGTTCCGGCTCCATTTGTAAAAAAGAGACAAAAAGTTAAGTCGTAGAGGTACATCGTACCGACACCATTTGTCATCCACCTAATGTTTTATAAGAGCCTTCTATTTTATGATGAAATGTTTGCCTGCTGCCTGGATTTATGTAAATCATATTTTTATGATGGAATGTATGCCCTTAAGCTCGATAACCCTTCCCAGAATTTTCCTGCTTTTATTAGCCTTGTACGTAAGTCCCCAAATGGTATTCGCACATGGTGACTTGGATAAGCGTATTAAAAAAGCTTCCAAAGAAATCAAGGAAAACCCAAACGATCCCGCACTTTATCTGAAAAGAGGAGAACTATATTTTCAACATGAGGAATACAAAAAATCCATTGACGATTATAAAATGTGTGTCAAATTAGATATGGATTCTAACCTCCTGAATTTTCGTTTTGCACAAAGTTACGAGAAAAAAAATGCCCATAAGAAAGCCCTCCGACATTTGGATAAAATCCTGAAAACGGAATCAGAACATGTTAAGGCATGGCGACTGAAAGGGCTTGTGCTTTATAAGGAAAAAAAGTTTTGCGATGCGGCTACTTGCTATGAAAATGTACTCACTTTTGCTAAAGAATCTTTTACCGAAAATTACCTCGACGCTTCCAAGGCATGGGAGCATTGTAAGAAAAAAGGACAAGCTCAAAATGCAACCGAAGTTATCCAAAGAGGATTGGAAAATCTAGGCACGTTAAATGTTTTTTACCAAAGACTAGTTTATTTATATCAAAAGGAAAAAAACTTTACGGCTGCATTAGATTTTCAAAATAAAATTATCACTAGCCTGAAAAGAAAAGAACATGCTTTTTATAAAAGAGCCTTAATTCACAAGGATGCAGAAAATCCTACCGCCGCCAAAGAAGATTTACAAATGTCTCTGGATTTAATAGCAGCCTTACCACGCCGTTTCCGAAAAACAAAAGCCATCATCGACCTGAAAAATAAGGTGCAAGATTTAAGGAAAAAACTCAAGAACATTGGTAAATCTAAAGCCTATGTTGTACCCAGTGTGGAAAAGCAATTCTAGAAAGTATTCATTCGGCATTTTATCACGGTCGAAGGTACGTCGTGGTGGCGATGGCCAGTCAAAAAACTGTTCGACCGGAGGGAGTTTTTTT
>JAHDGC010000322.1 GCA_020627865.1 Saprospiraceae bacterium
GACTCTCAATTTTCAACTATTTTGAAATCACTTTTTTATCCCGTGCGCAGTATAGACATGGCATTTTATATCCCTGAAAGTTCTGTTATTGCTGTGAGTATTGCTAGGATTTCCTAAAAAAATGGTATCTTAGGTTAACTTTTTAACTTTGTATTATGAAGCTGAATACTGATGAGTTAACGAAAAGGTATTATTCTATCGGTGAGGTGGCCGATATTTTCGGGGTTTCCAAGTCTTTAATTCGATTTTGGGAGGCAGAATTTGATAGCCTTAAACCACACAAAAATAGTAAGGGAGATAGGCGTTTTACGAAGCAGAATATTGAACAACTTTTGTTGATTTATAATTTGGTTAAGGAAAGGGGCTTTACCTTGAAAGGTGCTAAGCAGGAGATCGCGGAGAAGCGGGAAAGGCATTTTAAAAAGGAGAAGACGATTAAAAAATTGAAAGAGATTAGGCGGTTTTTGGTAAAGTTGCGGGGGGAGATTTAAGGGATGTTTTAATTGTATTTTATTGGTTCTTATATTTTTTGATTTTATATGTTTATGGTTCTAGCTTTTTGGGTGGGATCCCACCCAAGCAACCACGAGACCTCGCCCGATCCTTTCGGGCCTGCCTGACGAGCCACGCAGACAGGCTTCAACGTCAGGCATAACCTGACCCTTCAATTGTCGACGTTTCGACAGAAGAATTTATATAAAGGAGTCTTTACTCCCCATGCATCAAGCAACCGGACCGCATCACTTTTCTGCAATTCCCATAAAATAGATACTCAGCTATAAAATCGGGTAGGGCATGCATACTTATATGATCCCTGAATTTACCGACACTGATAAAATCTTTACAAATATAATCATAATAATTAAATTTGCAAAAATTGAACTAAATAAATAGTTGAAATAGTTAATATTGATCTTTTTTTGGTGTCAATTTGCTCATTTCTTATAATCCAAAATATTCACCTGTTGCTTACAAAAAGAAAAATCCTCGGTGACATTCGAAGCCACAACAATTGTCCTGTCATCCATAAAACGATGCGCCAAATCAAGATACCAAGCTACTCCGGCCCTATCCAGATTAGTACCGGGTTCATCCAACAGCAGTAAACTTGTATCTGCACAGATGGCCAAAGCTAACTTCACCCGTTGCTTCATCCCAGAAGAAAATGCTCGGATAAACTTATCTTTACTACGAGCCAATCCCGTCAGTTCGACAATATCTTTAGGTCGTAGTCCTTTGCGAAAAGGTTTGAACTTTGCCTGAAAATGAATGGCTTCCTCTAAGGTAAACTCTTCGATGAGTTCAATATAAGGTGCCGCAAAACTCACCTGTTGGTATAATTCATCTGTTGGTAGGGGCACATCATTTTTATGGTAAACAATTTTACCCTTAGAAGGACTGAGATAGCCTGAAAGCAACTTCATCAGTGTCGATTTTCCCGAACCATTCGGCCCCAATAAAGCCATCCTTTCCCCTTCAGTAATCTGAAAAGTGACCTTCCGGAAAATCCACTCTCTCCGAAATCGTTTGCCTATATTATCAAGGGTGATTTTCATAAAATATGACCGTGTTTTACATCTCTTAATAAAACCCCACTTCTCCCAATTATCAACCACTTCAGCGTCTGATCTCTGACAATGAGCAACGCGAATGGTCTAAAATCTAAAAATGAGCAACGCGAATGATCTAAAATCTAACTCCTCAACTGCCGATACCCCCGAATCAACCCCCGCTTGGTATTTTCAATAAAACTTAGAATGTGATCCCTTTCCGGTGTAGCATCAATGGTCTGTCTGATCTCCTGCATCGCCTGTGTCGTGTTCCTTTTATTCATAAAAAGAATCCGATAAATGTCCCCGATATGGTTAAGCTTATCCTGACTAAAATCCCGTCGTTTTAAACCAATACTATTGATACCAATATAGCTCAACGGTTCTCGGCTAGCCTTGATATAGGGAGGAATATCCTTGCGAACAAGGCTACCACCGCCAACCATGACGGATTCGCCTACAGTTGCGAATTGATGCACGGCAACCAATCCACCCAGGATAGCATATTTGCCGATTTCCACATGTCCTGCAAGATTTACACTATTGGCCAAAATACAAAACTCCCGCAAAATACAGTCATGCGCAACATGGACATAAGCCATCAACATACAATCATTCTCGATAATTGTTTTGTAATTATTGGCCTTGGTTCCACAATTGATTGTACAATATTCTCGGATAATTACCCGATCTCCAATTTCTAGAATCCCTTTATCATACTTACGTCTTGTTTGGGGAGCCGTTCCGACGACAGCGCCTTGGTAAATCTCACAATCCTTGCCCATTCTTGTGCCATTAAGGATATGTGCTCCAGCCATAATCTTGCAACCATCCCCAATTACAACGTCTTCCTCAATGGTAACAAAAGGACCAATGCTGACATTTTCGCCAATCTGAGCCTTGGGAGCTATACAATTCAATACGTCTAAATGCATTTGATCTATGTTTTACCTTTTTACAATTTGTGCCACCAGTTCCGCCTCCGAAACAATTTTATTACCAACATATGCTGTGGCATGCACCTGGCAGATTCCTCTCCTGATAGGGCCGAGCAATTCTACTTTAAAAATAACGGTATCTCCTGGGACAACCTTATGCTTGAACTTGGCATTTTCTATTTTTAAAAAGTATGTATCCCATTCTTCCGGATTCTCAACGGTTAATAGGGCAAGGATACCGCCCGTTTGTGCCATTGCTTCAATCTGTAACACTCCGGGCATCACGGGATTATTGGGGAAATGTCCTTGAAAGAAAGTCTCGTTGAAGGTTACATTTTTTACCCCTACTACATAAGTATCCGTGATCTCTATAATCTTATCAACGAGTAAAAAGGGGTAGCGGTGGGGGAGAAATTTCATAATCTCTACCGCATCGTAAATGACTGGCTGATCGGGGTTGTATACGGGCTTCCCTTTAAGTTTTCGTTGCTGCATCCAATGTTTTTTCAGGATTCGGGCAAAAGCAATATTCGCGGTATGGCCCGGCTTGGTGGCCACAATTTTTCCCTTGATAGGCTTTCCAATTAGGGCCAAATCTCCAATAACATCCAATAGCTTATGGCGAGCGGGTTCATTTTCATAATGCAACTTGACCACATTCAAAATACCCTGTTCCACCTTAACACTAGGTTTGCCGAGCATTCGGGCCAAATCGTCCAGTTTTTCTTGGCTGATCAATTGATCCAGAATAATGATGGCATTATCCATATCACCCCCCTTAATAAGTCCCTGATTGAGTAATTGCTCCAGTTCATGTAAAAAAACAAAAGTCCGACAGTTGGCAATCGTGGTTTTATAATCTTCCATCCGGTTGAGTGAAGCATATTGGTGTCCCAATACTGAAGAATTGAAATCAATTAAGGTTGTAATCTCAAAATCGTCTGCTGGCAAGGCTACCAATTCCGTTCCCGTTGCCTCATCCTTATAAAAAATCGGTTCCGTAATGACCAAATATTCCCGCTCGGCATCCTGTGTCTCGATACCGGCAGCCTCCAAGCTATCCACAAAGACTTTGGCGCTCCCATCCATAATGGGGATTTCTGCACCGTCAATCTCAATCAAAACATTATCAATCGAAAGACCGGAAAGGGCAGACAGAACATGCTCGACGGTACTTACCTGCGCCGTCCCGCTACGGATAGTTGTACCCCGATTTGTAGAAATTACTTTACTGACATCTGCCGTGATGATGGGCTGCCCTTCTAGATCAATCCGCTGAAATTTACAGCCATGATTTATAGGAGCAGGTTTAATCGTCATTTTTACTGGTTTTCCAGTATGTAACCCTACACCTTCTATGGAAACAGCTTGTTTTATAGTATGTTGTTTCATAATAATGTTTGAAAAATTATTTCTGTGATATTTAAAATTGGTTCTTGTAAAGCATTAGGTGGATGACAAATGGTGTCGGTACGATGTACCCTGCTTGCGTTGCACGCTGTATCAGGCAAGCTCATATTTATTCTCTTTTATCTTTTTGCTACAAAAGAGCGAACCCGTTTGTAACATTAGTGACAAAAAAAACTTTAAGCCTGCCTGGCAAGCTACGCAGACAGGGTGCAGAGCACCATCCTCTTAATTATTAAGAGCCTTAAAATTTTAATAGCAAGCGTCAGCCTGAAACCTCTGCTCCATGGCTAAAGATTGCAAATATAAGGTTTTAGTCGGAAAGCAAGATTGCAGGATTGCTTATTATTTCTAATCCTTGGCATTTCAACCTACAATCTTCATTTTTTAAGCTTCTTTTATATGAAAAATTATATTTTAATCGTAACTTGCATAACATGTCACAAATTTTGAATTTTAGGTGACGGATTATACTAAATTTTCTTTTATTTAAAACATAATTAATACCTGTAACATTGAAAAAATGAGTGATGCTCATAACACTTATTTGCTTCTGAATGTATAATCTGATATCTACCTTTTTTATGTACTTCCAATAGTAAGAAACTGTACTTTTACCACAGTTTTGATCCAAGAAGTATACCTACTACCACAATAATATGGCGTATAACAGAGAGCGTCATAAAAGTGATAAAAGTATGTCAGTCTTAATTTGTCTATTTGTATATAATTCATACGGATAGCCTTGTTGTGGTACGATCAGGTGAACAATTCATTTTTTGACGATTAATTATCATTTTTTAACAGTTTTCTAAAAAAAAGACCATGTACCAAACACATCTGCTGGGGCATAGGGTAAACCCGTTTTTACCTTTTGTCCTATGCTTGCTTTCAGCTTTTTTGTTGAATGCTCAGAAACCAACCCCGCTCAAATCCATCGAAGTTACGCTGGAAAAACAAGAAAAAGTACACACCGCAATTAAAGACAACATGCGCATTGACCTCAACACGGGTTTGCCCATAGCATTGTACGGACTTGATTACCCTGTATCTCCCGACACACCAGAAAAAATGGCTTTGCAGTACTTGCAAAATGAATCTACTACCTTGGGTATTCCGACGAACGAATTGTCTAATTTGAAGCACCATGCTACCCGTACTACAAATGCAGGATCGATCGTTCGTTATCGCCAGTATTCCGGAGCGTATCCGGTGAACAAGGCGGAAATAACCGTTACCATTTCTCCACAAAACAAGGTCGTTTATGTAATGAATAGTTATCAGGTAAATACGCCAAATATGGCGAATGTTCAGCCTACGGTTTCCGAGGCCAAGGCATTTCAGTTGGCCTATAATTATCTGAATGTTAGCAGCCCAGTGATGTTTAAGGACAACCGCCTGATGGTTTATAAAAACCACAAAACTGCTCGCTTAGCACATGAAGTAACCATCCTGACGAGTATGCCTGCTGGGGAATGGCATGTTTTCGTAGATGCCCAAACAGAGGAGATTTTCAAAGTGGTTGATATGGCGTACTACTATTGCAATCATGGAGAGGATGAAGAACACAACAGCACTTGTTCGCATACGGAACCACCGTCAGAATCTTGGATCGCTCCTTTGGCTACCGGTACGGGTTATGTTTTTGATCCTGATCCGCTTTCTTCCAATACCGTTGCCTATGGTGGTGGGTATGTAGATGGAAATGATGCCGTGACACCAGAGCTGGACGCCGCTCGGTTCTTAGTTACTTTGCAAGATATTGAAGAAGTAGGTGGAGTATATACCTTGAGAGGGCCTCGTGCTGAAATTGTTGATTTTGATGCACCCAATACGGGCTTGTTTTCTCAAAACTCTCCTGATTTCCTATTCAACAGGGAAGATCAAGGTTTTGAGCCGGTGAATTGTTATTACCATATCGATTTTTTGATGGCTTACATCAATGATACCTTGGGTTGCAATGTCGTACCTTACCAGTATACAGGGGGTGTTCAGTTTGATCCGCATGGTGCGGATGGTGCGGACAACTCGTATTACACATCTGGCGCTGGCCGACTTTCTTTCGGAGAAGGTTGTGTCGATGATGGAGAGGATTCCGACGTAATCCATCACGAGCTTGGGCATGGTTTGCACGACTGGGTAACTTCTGGTGGCTTGTCGCAAACGGATGGCCTTAGTGAGGGTTGTGGAGATTATGTTGCACAATCTTATAATCGCAGCTTGGGATACTGGGCGCCTACTGACCCTGCCTACAACTGGGTCTTCAACTGGGATGGCCATAATGAATGCTGGAATGGCCGGATTACGAATCATAACGTAGGATATCCAGGTGGCCTTTCTGGCCAAATCCACACCGATGGTCAAATCTGGGCTTCTTGCCTGATGGCGATCTGGGATCAAATCGGACAAAGGGAAATGGATAAAATTTTCTACGAAGGTTTGGGGATGACCAATGGTTCTTCCAACCAGAATGATGCGGCGAATGCGGTGTATCAGGCAGCCTTGAACCTCGGGTATACGAGTACGCAAATTAGCGCTATCCACGCTGGCTTGACATCTTGTGGCTATACGCTTCCTGTATTGCCTTCTGATCCGGATGATGCGGGTATCAGTGCGATAACGGCTCCTGCCGGGAATAGCTGTGATCAAAGGGTTGATCCTGTCGTTACTCTAACCAATTATGGTTCTAATGACCTGACCAGCGTAACCATTACCTATGATGTTGATGGCGGTACACCGTCAGTCTTTAACTGGACAGGTACCTTGGCCTCTGGTGCTTCTACTACAGTTAGCTTGCCTGCGATCACTGTTGCGCCGGGTTCACATACTTTTAATGTGGCTACTTCTAACCCGAATGGCATGATGGATTCTAACACGGCTAATGATGCTGCCAATGCTAGTTTCATTGTGGCATCCGGAGATCATACAGTATCCCTTAACTTGATTCCGGATAATTATGGTAGTGAAACAACTTGGGAATTGCGGGATGCATCGGGAACGGTATTGTATTCTGGTGGGCCTTATACCAATAGCAATAACACCCCAATTAACGAAACTTGGTGCCTGAACAGCGAATGTTATGATTTTGTCATCTTTGATTCCTTCGGTGATGGTATTTGCTGTGGATATGGTACGGGTTCTTATACATTAACCAATGACGCTGATGGTACGGTTTTGGCTTCTGGTGGAGAATTTGCCACTGAAGAAGCGACGAATTTCTGTTTAACAACGCCTGATATTCCGGGTTGTACCGATCCGACTGCACACAACTATGATTCAACAGCAACGGTAGATGATGGTTCTTGCGAAACTTGTACGGATGGTGCCATGAATGGTGATGAAACGGGCATTGATTGTGGTGGTGCTTTATGCCAACCTTGCGCTACACCGGGTTGTACGGATTCTTCTGCACACAATTATGATCCAATGGCAACAGTGGATGATGGTTCTTGCGAAACGTGTACGGATGGTGTGATCAATGGGGATGAAACCGATGTGGATTGTGGTGGTGCTTTGTGTATGCCTTGTAATGATGCTTGCCTTGATACGCTCATTCTTGCTGACACTGTCATGATTAGTGAGACACATCAAACCAATATATGGATCCGGTCTACGGCTGTCATTCAGGCAGGTTCCATTAATGTCATTTATCATGCGGGTGAATCTATCCTCTTAAATGCTGGTTTTGAAGTACAGTTATCGGCTGAGTTTCTAGCGGATATTCAAGCTTGTACACCGCCGGCCCTGGCAGAAACGCCTAACCAGAGGATACAGGATTTGAATGTGAAACTTACGGCTGATGATCATGCTGGTGCAAAATTGGCGTTTACTTTAACAGCGGCGGAAACGGTTCTGATTGATATCTTTACACCAGCGGGTGAAAGACTCGTAACGGTCGGTGGGGATCAATTGCTCGCTGCCGGAACGCATCAAGTGCAACTGAATCAACTGAATTTATCAACGGGTACTTATCTTTGTAAAGTCAAAGTTGGTGATGTGGAGCAGGTGATTGAGGTGGCTGTGATGAAGTAGGGGAAGACTCCCTTTTTATGATTTTTATGATCTGGGTGATGGCTTTGGGCGGTCACCCAGATTTTTTTTGGGTTGCCTGCTTGATCTAGCTGTGTTACAAGTAGT
>JAHDGC010000323.1 GCA_020627865.1 Saprospiraceae bacterium
CGTACTTTGGCCCAATTGCTACGTTTGGCTAAAACTTCAACCACTTCTCCGAATAGCACTTGAGAAACCATTTCGCTTTTATCGGAAGGGCTGCTTCTTAATGGGACAACACTTAACGGACAAACAAAGTAATCCATAATATCCTGCTAAAGTTTGTTGATGACACAACGAATATAAAGATTGTTTCGTTGGAATATTATCTCTTGGGAATGTTGTACAGTTTTAGGGTCAACATTATTCTACGGCTAAAGTTAAGTTATTTTTTCAAAAAAACTTACGAATAATTGAAACAAAAAAAAATCGACTGTTTTTTTAATACTAATTCTGTGTGTATTGCGTTTTGGAAATGAATAAAATTAGCGGGAATTTGTTTTTTTCTGTTACTTTTGCACGAAATTTGAAGAAAAGTCTATTATGCATAAATTTATATTTTCCATTTTATTTTCCATTTGTACGCTTTCATTCCTGCAGGGACAGGATAAGCATTTTACGCAATATTATGCTGCCCCGATGATTACCAACCCAGCACTGACAGGACAATTCAGTGGTAAGTATAGGGTTGCGGGTATCTACAGGGATCAGTGGCGGGGTGTCTTGGAAAAGCCATATTCTAGTTTCGCGGCCATGTTGGATGTTCGTTTTGATATTGATCTCAATTCTCAATACAAAGATGCTGTTGCTTTTGGCTTGTTATTTTTTAATGATAAAGTTGGAGATATTAATTTTTCTACCAATCAAATGGGACTTTCCGCAGCTTTCCACAAGGGTTTGGATTATGATCGGAAACAATTTTTGACTATAGGTGTGCAAGGTGCTCTGGCGCAAAGAAATGTCAATTACGAGAATTTCAGTTTTAACGATCAATTTAATGGGATTGATGGTTATGAATTGCCGACAGGAGAATCATTACCAGAAAATAACTTTTCTTTTTCGGATTTTGCTGTAGGGGTGAATTATTCTAATGCGATCAAAAACAGATTGAGTGTGAATGCAGGTGCAGCCTTGCACCATATTTTCCGCCCGACGATTTCTTTTTACTCTGTTGAAGATGGTGGTATACTAGACAGGCTTTACTCGAAGTACTCGTTTAATGTTGGTATGGAATTGCCGCTCGGCGATCGGTATTCTATTTTACCTAGGGCCATTTATTCCTTGCAAGGGCCACATCAGGTTGTCAATGCTGGACTAAACTTTAGAATTTTATTGAATAATTATTCCAATAATTCTTTGTATCTGGGGAGCTGGATCAGACTTTTGCAAGACGAACAAGTTAGCATGTATACGGATGCTTTAGTCTTTATGGCCGGTATTCAAATGGGAGGTGTGCTTTTCGGCTTGAGTTATGATGCCAGTTTATCTGATTTGAGTACTTTCAATCAAGGGCAAGGTGTTTTCGAGTTTTCCATTATTTATCTTGGAGAATATGAGAATGAATCTATTCTTTGTCCGAAATTTTAACCAAATAAAAAGTTCACACCTGTTACATATTTAGAACTTTTCGTTTGCCGGAAAGGCAAGTATTGCATAATACGATCTGCATCACTATCCAAGGCGGCATCATATTTTAATTCAAGAATAGTCGCTTCATCTTTATACTGCCTAGAATTGGAAGAGTCTTTCTCCGTTGGATTCCTGAAATACAACTCTTGATCTGTTGTAATTCTAAATTTCTGGTCTGTAGTACCATAATAAGCCCTTCGATATGAATTCAGTAAAACAGGGACTAGTGGTGTGCCCGTCTTGTTATAGGATCGAACCAGTGGAATGATGGATTCAAGATTTCCTAATTCAAATGCTGGCAAATCATAAGCAAGCTTCCGGCCAAGTTGATTTTTCTTGATCTTAATTTCTAATTTCGGCTTTTTGATATTACCAAAGTCACCATACCACCGAATCCGGAATTTTACTCGATTGGCTACTCCTGCCACATTATCATTAAAACAAGTAAAATGGGGCGAGTCAAAATAAATATTATTGACTTGCCTGTCCGGAAAAATTTTCTTAAAAGATGCCGGATGCAATCGGATGACCTGTTGCATCGCTGGCATGTCAAAATTTTCGATTTTGTATTTTCTTTCGTAGCGCATGTTCAAGCGACTCAATTTGAATAAAGAATGTTTTTGGTTTTGAAACGTAGCCCACTATTAAAATCTGAGTAGTCAGACCATTCGTTTGCACTCACTATCAGACCTGCCTGCTTGTCAGCACGACAGACAGGTGTCAGATGCTGCTCTGCTAGAAGTTTAGCAGCCTGCCAAGAGCAAGCAGGGCTGAGTTTGACATCTGCCAGCGAAGCGGTCTGGTGTCTATATCAATGTAGTCTTGAAATTTGATCTTTGAAAATAGTCAATTATTTGAAACTTATGTATTCAGATATCCATCTCAATATTCTCCACAATTTCCAATCCATAACCAATCAAGCCAATCCGTCTTTTCGGATTATTGGTAATCAACCTTATTTTGGAAACGCCTTGATCCCTGAGTATCTGTGCCCCGACACCAAAGTTGCGCTGACTCATATCATTCTCCTTTTCTTTATTTTCATTTTTGTTTTTGAAAGATAGAATCTGCTTAACCAAATCGCCCTTGCCCTCTGCTTGATGACGCATAAAAAGCAGCAACCCTTTTTCCTCTTTGTTCAAGAGTTCGAAGGCTTTATGCATGTAAAGCGCATAGTCATCAAATAAGGAACCTAAAATATCAAAAGTTGCAGACAACGAATGCGCCCTGACCAATACGGGTTCCCCATCTTCCCAATTCCCTTTGCGAATAATGAGGTGCTTGTCCAAGGTACTGAGTTGCTCATAAACCACAACATCAAAGACGCCATATTTCGATTCGATTCTGGTTTCATATTCCTTACGGATTATCTTTTCCGTACGGAGTCGATAAGCAATCAGATCTGCAATAGAAACAAGTTTAAGATTGTGCTTGTTGGCAATATCTCTAAGCTGAGGAAGCCTAGCCATAGAGCCATCTTCGTTTAAAATTTCTACCAAAACCCCAGCAGGATAAAATCCGGCCAATCGGGCAAGGTCAACGGCTGCTTCTGTGTGCCCTGTTCGTCTGAGGACACCGCCCCTAACTGCCCTTAGCGGGAAGATGTGCCCCGGACGCGCATAATCACTCGATTTGGTTTCGGGGTCGATTAATTTTCTTATACCAGTAGCCCTATCATAGGCAGAAATGCCGGTAGTGCATCCATCTTTGGTATAATCAATACTCACGGTAAAAGCCGTTTCATGCAATGCCGTATTGTTATTGACCATCATGCTTAATTCCAGTTCTTTTACCCTGGATTCTTCCAGTGGGGTACAAATCAATCCCCTTCCGAAAGTAGCCATAAAGTTGATGATTTCAGGAGTAATCATTTCTGCGGCACAGATAAAATCTCCTTCGTTTTCCCGATCTTCATCATCTACTACAATAATAACTTCTCCATTCCGAATCGCTTCTATGGCATCTTCAATGGTGTTCAATGTTATTGCTTTAGAGTCGCTTAGGTGGTTGCCAGACATTTGTTTTTATACCTTTTATGTATTTAAAAAATCCTTCTAATAGGGCAATGTTCATGCTTACAAAATACCTAACATTGCGAAACAGAAGTATGTTCAAGTTTAATCTTTTAAAGATGAAATCTAAAATAGGAATAATTATCAAAATTGTTATAATTAAAACAAATATAAAGAGATAAATTCCTTGAATTTTAGTCGCCAAATAGGCAGAAGAGATACTCGCAAAAATGATAAAAAATGGCCCAAGCCATCGCAGTACCTTGTGTGATAGAAAAGCGAAGGCAAGCGTGTTGAACGGAGGCCAAAGTAAATGGCGAAAAGTTTTTAGATTTTGAAAATTCCCAGCAGAAATCCGAGATTTTCGCCTGTATTCTTCCGAAATTTCATGGGAAACGGCCTCAAAGCATCGGGCTTCCAGATCATTAATTGCCAATGCTCCTTTTTCTAGAACTTTCATGGCAATAAAAAAATCATCTACCAGAAAATTTGCAGGAACCGGATAAAAATGACTTGCCCGCATTGCATAGCAGCCTCCAAATGGACCAATCATTTTCCCCCAAAGCAAGCCTTCTCGGTTTTTAAGCTGTACCTCTGAATTAACGTATTGGTTCTCGGAGCGGGAGATGCCCTGATTTTCAAGCCCTAGGCTAATCATATTGGAATCTACAAGTGCAATTTCCGGATTTTGAAAATGTCGAACTAGTTTTTTCAGTGTAGTGATTTCCAACATTACATTGGCATCTGAAAGCAATAAAATGTGATTGGGATCCGTGTTTCGCTCTCGTTTAGCAATAGCGACCAACTCGTTAACCACACCCGGTTTTCCCCTGCGGTTTTTAAAAGGAAAAAAAATAATGGAGGGATGCTTAGTTGCAAATTGGGATACAATCGTATTGGTTCTATCGGAAGAACAGTCAGAGCCTATATAAATTCGGAGTTTTTCTCTCGGGTAATCTAAATTGAGCAGACAATCCAGCTTTTCAGCGATAACTTTTTCTTCATTATACAAAGACATCACTACCGAGACTGCAGGCCACGATTCTATCTCATTTACTTTTGCGTTTTTATTATTTTTGTATGATAAAATTTGCAATATTCTTGGGTAGAAAACGTAAGTATGCAGGAGAGCCAGGATACTGGAAAAGCAAATTATTTTAGCGATTAACAACATGAATTGGTTCTCTCATTTATTTTCAAAAACTTATGCAAATGTAGTTAATTTTTATGGTTCTTTGACAAATTCCGTGAAAGTCTGAACCATGATTCCCCTGATTACCTGATTCTCTTGATTTTCTGTCGTTCAATTTTCAATTGACCTCTGCTTGCTACGATTTTTGTTTGGGAACCATTTTTATGATTGTTGGGTGAATTGCGATTCGTCCTCATGTACTATAAGCTTTCAATACTCCCTTGGCGATTTCTAGATTATCGTATGCTTTAGAAGTAAAAACCTGTGCCCGCTGCCCAATATTTTTTAATTGTCCATTACTGGAAAAACAGAAATCAAGACTTTCTCGAAATTCTTCTGGTGTATCTGCAAAAAGGACTTCCGATCTGTCTGTAGCATCAATACCTTCTAGACCAATGGTCGTACTTAAAATAACTTTCCCAAGGGCCATACCTTCCAAAATTTTTGCCCGCATCCCACTACCAGAGAGCAATGGCACAACCATGACAGAATGCTTGTTGATAAATTCGGAAGCACTTGGGACTTCGCCGTGTACGGTAACCTTTGGTTTTTTCAGTTCCAATAGCCACTTCGGGGAGTTCCTACCTGCAATATGGAATTCCAATTGTGGATAAAGCTTATGAATGTGGGGCCAGACATCATCCAAAAACCATTTCAGACCTTCAATATTAGGCATCCAATCCAGCGAACCGATGAAAGACAAGCTCAGGTTTTCGTAAAAACTCTTATCATTGGCCATATAATCCCTAACATCTATACCAATTGGTGTCACAAATGCCTTATTTCGATAGCCCATTTTATGAAAGTAATCCAAATCTCTTTGGGTAATCGGCAGTAGAATGTCATATTCCATCAATTGGGTACGTTCATAACTTTCCAGTTTATGGGTAAGGTATTGCAGGTAGATTTTCTTTGGCCAAAACTGGGTGTTATCGGAAATGCGTTGCCAGATTTCGTGTTCCACATTGTGCGCACGCATGGCAATTTTAGCCTTTGAGTATTTCCGGATAACAGGAATATAAGGTGCCAGATATAATGTTTCAAGCTGCACGACATCAAAATCATCATTGGAAAGTAGTTCTATAAGCTTTTTTTCAAACTGGGGGCAGCAAAACCTTGAAATATGATAGGAGTCTTTGCTAAACAAATTGAGAAAAGCATCTTTAACCTTTAGCTCGTTGTCCAGTTCTGTACAGTAAAAGTTCTTGTAATGATTAAATGCCGCGGGCAATTTTTTTATATCAAAAAAATGCTTCTTGGTATTCATCGCAAGGAGCGTAACCTCACAACCCAGCTCATGGAGCGCTTTGCTAAGGTAGGAAATGGCAATGGTTTCTCCGTCTTTGACAGGGTAGGGAAATTTTTTACAGAGCTGGAGAATTCTCATCTAGATGTTTTTCGTGAATTTAAATATACCGCAAGCAGTGTTGAAAAGTGATTTGTTGTTGGTGATTAGTACGTACTTTTTTGGCTGCTGATCTATAATATCAACACCTGTGTAGCCAGATTTTTTCAAATAAGGATCATTCAAATAATAAAATCAACATCTAATATTGCCAACCATTAAGCCATTAAGACCCATTAAGAAAGAAACAACTTGTTGTTTCCTTAATTTTCTTAATCCTGTCTGCGTGACCTTGTCAGGCAGGTCCTTAATGGTTCAAGGAAAATCACTGTTGATTTCACCTTTTAGTATAAATGTCGAAATAATTTTTTAAACGTTACTAAGAAAAGCAGAACCTAGAAAATCACTTTTATTCTGCCCAAAGTATAAAGAAAGCAAAATTACGCAAAATTACTGAATTTTACGATTCAAATATTTCTTCTTTATCTGCCGACCACTCCGGAGAAACAATGCAGAAAAATTCGAGTATTTCTTCCCCGATATTGGATACCGATTGCCTTGCTAGCGGTGGTACAACGATCACGTCCCCCTTTTCAACGTCTTTTTGTTCATCACCAATGAAGATAATTCCCTTCCCTTTGAGGATAATATATACTTCGGTATTGTCCAGTGTATGCCATAGTGATTTTTCTCCAGAAGGCAAGTAGGCATGCGCTATACTATAAGGTAGATCAATCTTATCCTTTGCAGGATGTAGAACCTCCTTGAGTATAGTTTTGTCCTTTGCTAGGAAGCTTTCGATATGGTTAAGTTTTTTTACGATCATTTTATGTGAATTATTACTGTAATTAGAATTTGTGACAGCACTATTGTTGCAAAAATAATAAGGCAAACAATAAATCCGCTTGAAAATTGTCAGGATTTTAATTAAATTGCAGAAAAAGTAACCTACCAATTTCGGAATCGCAAAATTATACCTTAAATTTGCAACCGAATTAATCAAAAGTATTTTAAATTTTTTATGGGAAGAGCATTTGAATTTCGGAAAGCAAGAAAATTTAAGCGTTGGGCAAAAATGTCCAAGGCTTTTACCAAGATTGGGAAAAATATCTCTATAGCGGTTAAGCAAGGTGGCCCCGATCCTGATACAAATGCTCGTTTGAGGGCCGTTATCCAGAATGCTAAGGCAGAAAATATGCCCAAGGATAACATTGAACGGGCAATCAAGAAGGCTTCTTCCAAAGATGCATCAGATCTCAAAGAGGTGGTTATGGAAGGCTATGGGGCGCATGGTATAGCCGTTCTTGTTGAAACAGCTACCGATAATAATAATCGTACGGTTGCCAATATTCGTAGCTATTTTAATAAGTGTAATGGGACCTTGGGGACTTCTGGCTCCGTATCTTACATGTTCGATCATACTTGCCATTTTAAGATCCAAAAAGGTGAAATTGATCCGGAAGAACTGGAGTTGGAATTGATAGATTTTGGTGCGGAAGAAGTTTTTATTGAAGATGATGCTATTCTGATTTATGGCTCTTTTGAAAATTTCGGTGCTATTCAGGGGTATCTTGAAGAAAATGAAATTGAGATCATCTCCTCTGGCTTCGAACGAATTCCGACCATGACGAAAGAGTTAACAGAAGAGCAGCAAGCGGAAATTTATAAACTTCTAGAGAAGATTGAAGATGATGATGATGTGCTAAATGTGTATCATACCATGAAGGAAGGCTAGAAGTGGTGCCATACTTACCACCATAAGCAGGCATACTTACAATATTCTACATTCATAAATACAAGTGATATCATTCGTTTTATTTTGTTGTAATCTTAAGTAGAATGACTAAGGCATGGATCAATATTAGGCAAATTAAAATAATAAATTACCCATGTTGACGTCATCTTTTTCCATTATACTACGTTAAAAAGCCCTGTTTGGCAGGTGCCAACCAGACAAGCTCG
>JAHDGC010000324.1 GCA_020627865.1 Saprospiraceae bacterium
CATTCATGGATATGGCTGCAAAAAGTACTACGACAAGGATTGATAACTTTTTCATAATATATTGTTTATGATTTTTTTTTAAAAATAAATTTTCAAGTAATACGGGTTAATTATCTGGGCAACCCTTATCCTTGTAATAAGCTGAGAAATGAAATCATATTTTTTTCATATAATTTTGTATAGATTCCGTACCTAACATTGGAGGATCAGATTTCAAAACTCTTTACAATAATATAGCCTTATCTGTTTCTTTTTAGAAATCAGTTATTGAAGTCGAATATTGAATTGTGGAGTCGAAAAGGAAGTGATGAATAAAATCAGGATATTGTACGATTGGCAAAAAGAGCGGAGTTGGTGAAGGAATATCTGATTCCTGAAGATGGAATTGTGATTGGGAAAAGTCTTAGGCCAATTTTGCCCAAGGTTTTCAATAAAAAACTGCCGACTCCTCACCCCCGAACCTTTTAGAACTGGTCAGCAAGGTTGGGCGTGAGTCATCGGCAATATTTCTTTATACTGGCAAGCAACCAGTTTTGCTTTTTTTACATCATTTGGAATACGAAAAATCGCTCAATCACAACAATAATTAATTTTTAAACTAAAAAATTTCATCCTAATTCATATGTGACCGTATCCCATATAAGCAGTCTTATTTAGACTAAAAACTTTAGCATTAGGTAACTTATTTTTCATAAAAATTAAATAACAGAAAACATTGACAAATATCAAAACCTCAAAGACGGCTGCCATCATACAGCCCAATGAATTCGAGGCACACCAGCATTGGTATCCAAAAGCCTTGAATGCTACCATTCACCCTATGATTAACTTTTTCCTGAATTTGGAAAAAGAACGCATCATCACCCGCTATTGCCACATGCATCCGACCGTTGATGCAGAAAAATTGCGAGAAATCCTCAGTTATAAGGCCAAGTATTTCCGCTGGGCAGGGGCAGATTTGCTCAACGTTACCTCGGCAGGTGGCAAACGTCAGATGGTGGTTATTGAGAATAATTCCTGCCCTTCTGGTCAAAAATCCATGCCACTAGTGGATGATAACCAAGAGCAGGGCAGTTATCGACTGTTGATAGAGCGAACTTTCAAACCATCTTTGAAAAATCTTAAAGTAAGGGGCGCATTGGCCGTTGTTTATGATAAAAATCCGATGGAAACCTCGGGTTATGCGAGCGTAATTGCAGATGTGATGAATGAGCCGGTGTATTATGTCCCTTTTTATAAGGATGATGACGATCCTCCGGTTTGGTTTGAGCAAGGGATTATGTATGTCCGAGACGAAGCAGGGCAAGCCATTCCGATCCGAGCCGCTTTTCGTTATGTAACCCAGAAGCCTTGGAATCGATTGCCGCTGCATTGCAAAACACGTATTCTGAATCCGGTATTGGCTTGTCTAGCAGGTGGTCGCAACAAAATGGTAGCGGCCAAAGCCTATGATATTTTTGATGCAGAAATCCGACCTTTCGGCCTCAAGATAAATATCCCCGAAACCATCTGGGATGTGCAGAAAAATGAAGTACCACTTTGGGTCAAGAAAATGGGAGGGCATGCCGTTGTTAAGGTTCCTTACAGTAATGCAGGACAGGGTGTTTTCACCATCGTGACGGAAAAGGAACTGGATAAATTCATGGCAACAGAGTTTGATTATGACTTGTTCATCGTCCAGAGTTTAATCGGGAATTCCAATTGGAGTAGTATTACCCAAGCGGGTAAGCTGTATCATGTTGGAACGATTCCCAATCAAAAAAACCAGACCTTCGTGGCAGATATCCGGATGATGGTCAGCTCTACCCCTAACGGTATCCGACCGCTTTGCACCTATGCCAGACGCGCAGGGAAGCCATTGAAAAATGAGATTCCGGATGGGACGGAGAGCTGGGATATGCTCGGGACAAATCTATCCTTTAGAAACCCTGATGGTTCATGGGGCAGCGATACCAACCGGTTGATCTTGATGGACAGGCGAGACTTTAATCGCCTCGGTATCGGGTTGGATGACTTGATTGAAGCTTATATTCAAACGGTACTTTCAATGGTTGCTATTGATAAAATGGCGATGACACTGATGAATAAACAGGGTAAGTTCAGGATGCGTTTATTTAAAAGCCTGAATAATGACCCGAGTTTGATAGGTGAAATAAAGTTGGACTGATGAAACAATTCAAGGTATTGGTTTTAACAGACCACAGCAATCATAAGGCAGGGAATTCGCTATACCCACTGGCACGGATAATGTGTCAACACCCCAACTGTGCCCAACTAGATGTCGCAACAAGAGGCAATAATCTGAATGATCGCTTTTTCAAGGATTTCGTTGCCAAGGAAATGCTGGTGAGCCGAGTTGATGAACATTTTACATTTTCTAAAGATGGAGAAGCTTTCCTGCGGAATAGAAGCAAGGAACTTCTGGCACAATACGATGTCATTTGGTTGAGATTACCGCCACCATTATCACCAGAATTTTTAGCATTTTTAACAAAGGAATTATCCGATAAATTAATCATCAATGCTCCCGAAGGTATTTTCCAAACAGGATCAAAAGCGTTTTTGATGAACTTCCCCGATATTTGCCCGCCGATGAAAATTTGTCGTTCCGTAGCAGATATCAAAGCCTTCAAAAATCAGTTTCCAATTGTACTGAAACCCTTCCGAGAATATGGCGGCAGGGGCATCGTTAAAATTGACGGAGATCGGGTTCAGGAAGGCAAGCAGGAAATGACTTTTGATGCATTTGTAGCGAAAATAAAATCATCGGATATCGAGTATCTAGGGGTTAAATTCCTGAAGAATGTCTCGCAAGGGGACAAACGTATTGTAGTCGTCAACGGAAAAATAATGGAGGCTTCCCTCCGCCTGCCGCCAAAGGATTCTTGGATTTGTAATGTCGCGATGGGAGGCAGTTTCCATTCAGCCCATGTTGATGAAGAGGAAGCCCAAATTATTGAGCGCATCAATCCTACCCTTTCCGAAATGGGTATTGTAATGTATGGCATTGACACTTTGGTTGATGACGACGGTAAGCGTATTTTGTCGGAAATTAATGCTACGAGTATTGGAGGATTACCACAAGCCGCAAAACTAACGGGGAAGCCCTTAGTTGAGGAAGCCATAGATTTAATTTGGAATTATATCACAGAAAAAAAACTAGAGAAAGATGCTGTTACAAAAAGAAAATGACATTGCTATTATAGAATCACTGAAAATTGAAAACGCCCCGAAAGGAAGAATTTCAAGATATTGGCTGCAAGTTGCCACAGACGGGATGGGCGTACCGATTCATATCCCGATAATGGTCGCGAGGGGAAAAACAGAAGGGAAAGTTTTGGGATTAACCGCTGCCGTTCATGGAAACGAACTCAATGGCATCCCTGTCGTCCAACGACTTTTCAAGGAAATCAATGTGGAAGAATTGAGGGGCACGATAGTGGGCGTTCCTGTGATCAATGTTCCTTCACTTTTGCGAAAAAAACGCCGCTTCATTGACGGCACAGATCTCAACCACATCATGCCGGGCAAGCCCGACGGTAATGTGAGCCAAGTGTATGCTTGGCGCATCGTAAACCGGATTATCAAGCAATTTGATTTTTTGATTGATCTGCATACAGCAAGCAACGGGCGAGTTAATTCCTACTATATTCGGGCCGACATGCAGGATGCAATGGTGAAGAAAATGGCCTTGCTCCAAAATGCCCAAATCATCGTACACAATCCGCCAAGTGACGGTACCTTGCGGGGGACAGCCGCAGAAATGGGTATTTCGGCAATTACGCTGGAAGTTGGCAATCCCAATACTTTTCAAAAGGGATTGATTCGAGATGGCCTGACCGGTATCCATAACCTACTCGGCTATCTTTCCATGACCGAATGTGAAGTCGAAGAACATGATGTCGAAACCGTTTTATGCAAAAATTCCTACTGGATTTATTCTGATACGGGTGGCATTTTGACCGTACATCCCAAGGTAACGGATATGGTACAAAAAGGGGAAACCATCGCTACCATGCGAAATATTTTCGGGGATTTGGTCAAGGAATATTTGGCTCCTGAGGATGGGATTGTAATTGGCAAAAGTGTCAGCCCAATTAATCATACGGGTGGGCGAATTTTGCATTTGGGGGTTTTGAAAAAATAAACATTATGATGAGTTACAATATAGTGAATATCAGTATTTTTATAGCAATCATTGCCGCAACTATTTTAATTGCATTCTTGGTCAATAAATTTTTCAAAAGGCTTATCCACCACGCTTCAAATTCACTCGTTGGTATTGGAGGATATTGTCGAGGTGAATCAAAGACCGAAATTCGATGAATATGAAAATGGAAACTTCCTCGTTGTTAAGGCCTTATCGTTTGATAAGACTAGTGCAACAATCGCAATAGAACATGTTGCTTTGTTTTTTAGAAAAGGTTTGCTGATCTCATTCCAAGAAACAGAAAGCGATCTTTTTGAAGCCATCCGGAAGCGTATCCAAAATGGCAAGGGAAAAGTAAGAAATCGAGGAGCGGACTATTTGGCCTATGGCCCTGCCAAAAATGGTTATTTTATTTTGCTGGCGGTTATGTTCCTGATTTTTATGGGTTCGGTGTTTTATTTCAAGCGGAAAAAATGGTTTTAGGCTAGTAATATAAGCCGTAGTATTTAGACACAAAAAAAGATGCTTTAAAATCACCGATGAGTTAGGATTAGTTAAATCTGGGCTATCATTTAAGTTGATCCTCTCCTAGCTTAACATTCAATAGTTGTTCAATATCTGATATATTCGCTAAGATTATATATTCGATATGTTCGACTTTGCCCCCTATGTAAAACCTATTACCCTCCCACAATGACCCCGTCCAACTAGCCAATTCAAAAGGATGGGAATCAACTTTATTTTTAAATAAAAATAAAAGCTTAAAGAATTGTTCATCCAATTCAAGATATTCTATCAGGGGCTTAAAATCACATTGGTAGGAATAGCTTACATGCCTAAATTCATTCTTGTCAGTTCCTAAGCTTGGTAAAGCTACTTCCCTAAACTCCTCTAGCAAAACACAGTCACAACCAGCAAATGAAACCATTTCATTTTTTTTATTACAATCAATAAACTTTAAATTTTTGCTAGCCCAATTATCTTTATGTACCATAGAATCTACAACTTTTCTGCCTGTTCTCTTCCCATTGATAAAATGGGTTTTAGCATTTTTTAAATCCATCACACGATATTCAATCTTCTCGCCAGTAGCAAAATTATGGATGGTTTTAATGTAAAAATACTCCTGTGTTAGTATCAATTCACTGGTTGATAATCCTATAGTGAAGGTGAGAACAATAGCTTTGATCATATATTAAATATTTCGCAATTAACAATTCCAGTTGGTAGGTATAGGAGAAACACCTTCACATCCTAATCCAGTAGTGGTAATACTTGTGCCTCCTCCAAATTGAGATTGGAGACCTTGAGTTATAGCTAGTCCACTTTAGACCGTTTTGGTGGTGCACTTTGGAGCGGAATCACTGGTGCACTTTCGGCCGGAATAGGTGGTGCACTTTACTCCGAAATGGGTGGTGCACTTTCGGCCGTTTTATGTATCTAAAGATTCATTCATGAAGATTAGCTAATTTGGACTACCATTAAGAAGCTGTTTAAATTTAGTTTTTTGAATAATATAAAATGTATTTTTTCGTCAGATAAGGCATCAAAACCGGAGTTTAGCAGCGCTAAATGAGGATTTTGATAACGCAATATGGCGGAAAAAGACGTTCATATTAACGAAAGGATTAAATTTAAACAGCTTCTAAGGATATTGTGCCCTTATCCCTCGTATATTTGTAAAAATAAACTACCCCGACCTAGAGGGTATGCGCCCCAAAAAGTTAAGCATTAGAATGTTTTCGAGGCAGAGCCTCGGGGTATGTTAAGAATCAAAATAATTCATAATTTGAGACCATCCCAAATTGACAAGGATTTAAAAGAAGCCACCCGCGAAAAAAATTGAAAAGGAAAAAAGAAAGGAAGAAAAGAAAGGAAGAAAAAAAGGTTGGGAAGCCCCCCTCCATTTTAGCAGAGAGAGGCCATCCCAAAAACCAATTGTTAAAGGACATCTTTATTCAAAGTAATGAACGTCAATTTGTGGTCTATCGTTCCGGAAAATCCGACTATTTCCGATATTTTTTGGAGCGGTCAAACTTTCCTTCTTTGCGATCAAAATCGAAGCTGAAAGTGATCTCATGGGAGCCACCATTATAGCTTTGGAATTCGTCGAAATAGACATCATAAGAGTAATAAAATCTAAGACTGTTAAACTTGGTACCCAGCAAAATAGCCAGCGAGCCACCCGTTCCTGTACGATAAATTAATCCCGTGAGGATACGTTCTTTCAGGAAACCGGCAGTGACACCAAAATCAAGTTGTAAATCTACATTTCTAACTTTTTTTACCACCAGTGAAGGTTCAATAGAAAAGTTATTTTCTTTAAGATCAAACTTGTGCCCAGCTAAAAAAGTGAAGTTGCTTAAAATAGAAGCATTACCTTCTGGATCGGATATTTCATCCAGTTTGTTCCTTACCAAGCTCGGTAAAGATAGACCAAAATAAGTGCCAAGTTTATGTGTTCCATGTAATCCTAGGGATGCATCGAAAACTTTTATGCCTTCCATGCCTCTTTCTACGGCCTCATCTCCGATATCATACAATTCATCTTCCAGAATATCTGCCGTAATCAAACGCTTGCGGTGAAATTCTGTAGAAAGCCCCAAGGCCATATTGAAGTCTTTAACATCATAACGGAACGCATAGGAAAGCTGCGCGCGAAGTCGGCTAAAACTCGCGATGTTCTCCGTAAAAACCATCGCGCCCAAACCTAAATTTTTACCCAAACGACCATTGTAACTAATGGCATACGAACGAGGCGTACCGGGAAAATTTGTCCAGCTACGGCGCACATTCATAAAAACTTTGTGGTGATCTTTATCCGCTCCTACTGCCGCTGGATTAATCAGTGTAGGGTTAATGGCGGCATGCATAAAAATCGCTTCTTCCTGTGCAAATGTTTGGCTGGTCGCCGCCATGAAAAGAACTATAAGGAGTAAATTTATTTTTTTCATTTTTCTTTAATTATGAAGTTTTGGAAGTTCATGGGAATCGAAGCAGCTCCGCCAAGTTTAACGGAGCTGCTTCGCTCCTTTTATAATTTGTAATTGGTCATTATTGCCTGACGAGGGAAACATATCCTTTTATCTGATCCAGTTCCCCTTTCAAGTTGGTATATTCCAGTACGTAGAAATATCCGCCTTCCGGCAACAGATCGCCATTTTGGTCGCGGCCAGCCCAGAAATTATTCGTATTGTCATAATTTGATGTCAAGAAGATTAATTGTCCCCAGCGGTTATAAATCTCCACCCTATTTTCATAACTCTCAATACAAGAGATTCTGAAGGAATCATTCTTGCCATCATCATTTGGAGAAATCACCTTACCGGAAACCAAACAACCATCTAAACTGGTTCCTAAAGGATAAGAAACCCTTTCCAATGCGGTACAACCATTGGCATCTGAAACCACAACGGAATAATCTCCAATCGCTAAATTATCCGCATAGGAAGTCGTATCCTGTGTATTCCAACTGTAGTTATAAGGCTCCGTTCCGCCAGTCACGCTGGCCTGAATACCTGTTCCTTGATAATCCAAGAATTCTATGATGAGTTCTTCTGGCTCTTCAATCGTAACTTCCAGCGGACGAGGCGTCAAGCCATTGGCATCCACTACCGTACAAGTATAGACCCCTGGACAAAGATCGAAAATGGTTTGATCCGTAGAACCTGTACTCCATAAGAAAGTGAGCGGCGCGGTAAAGTTTCCTTCTACACCAGCGGTTACAAAACCATCACATTCACTTGGACAAGAAGCATTTTCCTTGTCCTGTTCAACTGCTCGGAATGGTATCGGATTCGCGATGGCAATATTCGCCGTAGCACTACAGCCCAAATCATCCGTTATCGTAACACTATA
>JAHDGC010000325.1:0-1487 GCA_020627865.1 Saprospiraceae bacterium
AACCAATCCCTGCTGAATGGCCGACTTCACTTTTCCCTCGATGGTAACCGAAGCTTCAGATGCTCTTTGAATAACTACTCTCATTTATAAATCATTAAATTTTGGTTGGGGATTCAATACCTCATCATGAAGATCCCAACTATTATAGGTTAAAGAATTGATGCTATCCGGAATTTGATAGTAAGAAAGATCATTCCGGTAATCTTGCTGCACAATATTCATCACTTTATCAAACGAAAGTCGTCCCAGCCAGTCTTGCTGTATTTCTGGATCATCCAAAATCAAAGGAATGCGGTCGGTAATATTTGACAATGATTCCGAAGTTGGCTTTGTAATAATAGCAAAACTTTTAACCAGACCTCCATCTTCCTTTTTCCAAATATCCCAAACCCCTGCAAACACCATTACTTTATTTACCCGATGCAGAACTCGGAAAGGAGCAGCATAACTTCCACGCTGTTGCCATACGTAGAAACTATCTGCCAGCACCAAGCACCGCTTTTCCCGCAAGGGCATCCGAAATGAAATGGCTGTGCTGATGCCTTCGGCCCTTGCATTAATTAAATTCCGAGTATTTCTGCTGGTCGCCGCTTCAGGAACCAACCCCCAACGCAAATATTGAATTACATGCGGATTATCACTGGCAATAACGGGAGCAAGTTGCCCCCCAGCAATATTATAGCGCTGCGGCATATCAATCTTGCAATCAATATATCGTAACCTATCCCGAATATCTTTCCCTGATAATATAAATGAATATCGTTGACACATATTTTTTCAAAAAGTCCTTTTCAACAACAAATACCGCTTACTCTATAACAAAGATATTTATTCTAAAACAAAAGTACACAACCCATTACCAACACTACATTTTCACAAAATCCATAAATGTCTAAAAATCAGCATTTTATCTGAAAAAATTTTCCACATTATTTTGTTCAAATCCTGTGTAAAAGTGGCCCTTTTATCAACACTAATTAACGCTCCGATTCAATCACATTATTAAAATATAAATATATTTCAAAAATCGTTAATATCCACACCCTTTATCTACATTAAAATAGGCTTTATACTTTTACACAAGATAAAAACTTACCAAAACTTTAGTTATACACAGATTGTTAGTTACTTTGCTAAAGTATTGATTATTAGTGAAATTAAGGTGTTAATGGGTTGTTTATAATGCTTACCCCTATACAATTTGAATAAACTGCAAGTTTTTATAGCATTATTTATCTACATATTAACACCACTGATGATGATAGGATTTTTTTTTAAAAATTTTTTAATTGATTAATATCTATTATTAGAAAAGAAAAATCTAAAAAAACAAATTGAACCAAAAACATTTGTTTGAACGAAAATCATTTTCAATATTGTAAAATCTAATTTTTAGAAATGCAGACTATATCCGAGAAAACTGCTGGGGTTTCTTCCCGTTTCCCTGTTGCACGCATTGTCCAAGTTTGGTTGATGATTGGGCTGTT
>JAHDGC010000325.1:1587-7984 GCA_020627865.1 Saprospiraceae bacterium
CTTCCCGTTTCCCTGTTGCACGCATTGTCCAAGTTTGGTTGATGATTGGGCTGTTCATGATTTTTATGCAAGTTGTTATCGGTGGGATAACTCGGCTTACCGGTTCTGGTTTATCTATAACCAAATGGGAGATTGTCGTAGGAACTCTTCCTCCTCTGAATGCCCAGCAATGGGATGAAGCTTTCGATCTTTACAAGGTTACCCCACAGTATCAGAAAATCAATCAGGGGATGAGCATGGCTGATTTTAAATTTATTTACTTCTGGGAATACTTTCACCGGCTCTGGGCGCGCAGTATGGGCTTCGTTTTCTTGTTTCCTTTCCTCTTTTTCTGGTTTCGGGGAATGATACCCCGACTTTTGGCCAAAAGACTCGGAGTGGTTATCCTATTGACGATGTTAGTCGCATCATTGGGATGGATTATGGTGGCTAGTGGATTGAATGACCGTCCTTGGGTTAATGCTTATAAACTTACCTTCCACCTTTCTCTTGCATTTGTTGTGTATGGATATTTGCTGTGGACAACTTTTATCGCCATACAAGGAAAACCGAAAGTTATTAACATTCCGTGGTTAAAAAAGTGGGGATATATCATTACTGGAATACTTTGCTTCCAGATATTTCTTGGAGGAATTGTGTCGGGAATGAAAGCTTCTTTATTCTTTCCGACATGGCCAGATATGGGAGGAGCGTGGATTCCTAACATCCTTTTCCACAGTGAAAATTGGAATGTGAATAACTTCTTAAACTACGATACGAATGCCTTTATGCCTGCACTTATTCAAACACTTCACCGTTCTACGGCTTATGTATTGTTTTTCATTATCTTATATGTATTTTTGAAATCCCAAAAACTGGATTTAACTCCGAAGTTAGGTATGGGATTAAAGCTGTTGATAACTATGTTGATAATTCAAATGATTTTAGGAATCATGACACTTATCAACAGTGTGGGGATAATTCCGGTTAGTTGGGGAGTGCTTCATCAGGCTGGAGCAATTGTCATGATCACTATATCGCTATTTGTCAACTTCCAATTTTCCACTAAGAATTATTAACAGATGTTGGTTATTTTGTGGATAACTTTGAGAATATCATATATGATAATGTAACTTTATCTGAATAGAATTAGTTAATATTAAATAAGAAGCGTAAAAAAAGTTATTTTTGTAAGAAATACTTTGTCCTTAATGAAATACGAAATAAAAGAAGATCATAATTTCAAATATATTGAAACAGGCGGAAAAGAGAATCTCATCTTGTTACATGGCCTATTTGGAGCCTTGAGTAACTTTGAAGGAATCATAAATAGATTCTCATCTGGGTATAATGTCATTGTTCCACTACTGCCTATTTTTGATTTACCTATCCGGGAGGTCTCAGTAAACGGACTCGTAAATTATGTCAGTGAATTTTTTGTATATAAAAATTATAATCAAGTTCATGTGCTAGGGAACTCCCTTGGTGGACATATTGCGCTCTTGTTTGCTTTGGAACATCCAGATTGGGTGAAGTCAATTATCTTAACAGGTAGCTCTGGTTTGTTTGAAAGTGCAATGGGATCTACTTTTCCAAAAAGGGGAAATTATGAATTCATCAAAAACAAGACTGAAGATATTTTCTATAATAAGGCTGTTGCTACAAAGGAGTTGGTAGATGAGGTTTATGATATTGTGAATGACCGAAACAAGGCTATTCGAATTATCGCTACAGCCAAATCCGCGGTGAGGCATAACCTCAGCGACAAGCTGCATCAGATTCAAGCGCCGACACTTTTGATTTGGGGGCAGGAAGATACCGTCACGCCTCCTTTTGTTGGTAAAAAATTTAATGAACTTATTGAAAATAGTAAGTTACATTTTGTTGAAAAATGTGGCCATGCTCCTATGATGGAATGCCCAGATATTTTTAACGAACATCTCCGTAAGTTCTTGGTAGAAGTTTGTACGAAGGAAGGCGAGGTGTCTTCTTAGTATATTTTAGGAAAATATAATAAAAGGGAGAAATAGTTATAGCTGCTATTTCTCCCTTTTTCGTATTTGCTTCTTGTTTCGTTATTCAAGTACCACGAAAAGTTGTTGTTGGGTCAATGCCCTTATAAAATGGGTCTTCCCTTTATAATTAATATTTTTGCCATTTCCCCTGCCTATATACAAGGTGATAATTGCTTTGGAAGGAATATCCTCAAAGAAATCCTCCGGTATGGTGATCCGCCCATCAATAGGTTCTTCCTTCAGATGAATGGCTCGGGCGATTTCTCCAGATGGTTCCATATTTTGAATATCATCCATGCTCATGCCGTGGAGTTGTCCTCGATAGTAAAACTTGATTAGAATACCATTGTTATTTTTTTCATCTGGACTCAGGGTAATGGTACAGTTATTTTTTTGCATGCTGACGAAGTTTGAGCCTTCAATCCGATTAGCAGCGGCCTCCGGAATATGGATATAGTTCGGCACGTAAAATTCTTCGTCATAGGCAATCTCATTATTGGTGTCGATGTGCTTGATCCTTATATGCTTCCCCACTACTTCATTTTTTATGTAATTGGGGATAAAATCGTACCCTTGGAATTCACCTGTCGAATAACCTTGGCCATCATTGCTGAGCTGTATATCTTCATTTACATAAAAGTCTCCACAGTTTCCCGCTTCTATAACCTCTAAATCATCTACATACCATGCGGTTATTCTGCCCTCATAATTGACACCTGATAAAAAGTCTTTTAGATCTGTTCGTATATTGACATTGCCATTATGGCTTTTAAAATGTCCAGTATAGATACCTAATTCATTGGTGAGTTTAGCACCGGAGCTTATATCTATAATATCCGAAAAATTTGAGAATTTGTCTTTTTTGCAGGTGGAGCAAATTAAAAGTAAAAAAGCTGCTCCACTAATTAATATTTTAATATTCTTCATTTTAGTTTAGGATTAATCTAATTCATCATTTTGACAGCCATAAATACTGAAACCGTCACAAGGAACGGCATCCATAAATTCAGGTGAGGCTCCTAAGCCACCGTTAGGATATGCGTTCATAGCAGATAGCTCAAATGTATCGAAATCTTGTTCCCATTTATGCCAAACCCCCGTACCTGCCTCTCCGGCACCAGTACAGTTCTCACACTGTGTCAAGAAATCAACCCAAATTGTGGTTGGAAACTCAGTGTTTACATCAGGTAGTAGTAAAGAACCTACATTCCAAAAATCATCTGTATGGACAAATGCTGATGCTTGATTTTTGTGCAAACAAATAAGACCCAAATGCTAGTCCCAATAGCATGAGGAAGTAGGGCCGAAGTTTTCTCATTTTAACAGTTTTAATAATATTAAATAATTTTCGTATTTATATCACTTGTAATCAAATATAAGTATAAAAATTGTGAAATCAAAATTATGAGTTTTATGGTGTATTTTAAATGTTAGATTTGGATATTTTTATCTATTGTATTATAATTTATTCATTGAAAAATAGTGAAAGATGAGTCTATACAAAACGTTCGAGACAGAAAGGTTATTCCTCCGTCCTACTTCCGGAGAAGATGCTGAATTCGTGTATGAATTGTTAAATAGTCCTAAATGGCTGAAGTTCATTGGAGACAGGAATGTTCATTCTGTGGTAGCAGCAAGGGCATACATAAAAGAAAAAATGAGGCCGCAATTGGAGCGGTTGGGGTATTCCAATTATACCGTGATTCGAAAATCCGATAATGCCAAGATTGGAACATGTGGACTTTATGATCGAAAAGGCTTGGAAGGAGTTGATATTGGTTTTGCTTTTTTGCCAGCGTATGAAAAACAAGGATACGGATTTGAATCAGCGAATAAAATTAAAGCGGTTGGATTGCAAGTTTTCGGCATAAAAAGACTAAGCGGTATTACGGCTAAGGAAAATATTGCTTCGCAAAGGTTATTGGAAAAGTTGGGGTTTCATTTTAAGGAATTCGTAACCCTGCCGGATGATGATGAGGAACTACTACTGTATGTTTTTGAGGGTCATTCATGATTGTCTTGATAGCAAAATCAAGACAATCATGAAATCATGGTTTAGACAAAATGAAATGTAGGTAGGCCACCTTAATACCGTGTAATTTAAATTAATTATAAAAACGAGTCCCATCGGCCTGCCTGTTCCTGCGGATACGCAGGCAGGGACGACATATCCTTGCCAGAGATGTGAATCTCTGGAGTCTTTGCAGGGAAAATAATCACTATAAAGAATTTTTGTTACAGTTTAATCCCGCAAAGCCCATATCCAATTCCCCTCAGCGGTAAAATACCCGAGCTTTTCGCCTTTCTCAACCCGATACAAACCCTGTCCGGCATAACTGATGTATTCGTATTCCGGATTAACAATCATTTCTCCTTCAAGATTAATCAATCCATTGAAGTTTCTGATTCTTACCTTAGCATAACCATCCTTAAAGGCACCAATTTTATCATATTTAGGGGGAATAATCGCAATACCTTTTTGATCAATGATGCCCCATTGCCCCTCAGATTGGACTACAGCTACACCATGTTGATACTCGCCGGCATCCTGATAATAACTTTCATATGACTCGGCTTCTTCCGTGATGTAGTAGAACCGGTATTCTTTATCCCGAACCAATCCCCGCCCGTCACTAAAGTCCAAGAGGCGATTGATGCTAGGTTCGATGATGTAATTACCCTTTTTATCCAGTAGGCCTGTTTTTTTATACCCTTTGTAAACAACAGCTTTACCATCTTCGTAGTCCATACATTTACTGAATTCTAATGCGGTAGTCCTGTAGCCATTTTTATTGATATAACCACATTTACCATTAAGCTGGACAGCAGCTCGTCCTTCTGAAAAGTCAGAGACTCTGAAGTATTTACAATCAATAACCAATTGGCCAGCATGGTTAATAAAACCATATTCATTTTTATACTTAACAGCAGCAAACCCTTCTCTGAATGGCCTAATCTCTTGATAATCCAGATTGGTAACAAGCAGACCTCTCCGGTTGATGAGTCCGTATAGCGTTTTACTTTTGCCATAGCGAACAACTGCAAGACCATATTTATTAAATGGGCTAATGTCCGAATACTTAGGTTTGAGGATAATATCTCCTTTGGTATCTATGAGTCCATATTTTCCTTCTTTCACAACTCGGGCAACGCCTTGTTCAAACTCAAAGGCTTTTTCATAACCAGCTTTTATTTTGTAAAATCCTTTTTTATTGATAAAACCGACTTTGCCTGCTTCGGCAACCCAAGCCAGACCGGAATTAAAGCTTCCAGCTCGATTATACTTAAATTTCAGCGCAATCTTTCCTTTAGTATCTATGTATCCCCACTTATTGTGCAATTTAACTGCGGCTAATCCATTTTTGAAATTTTTAACTTTTTGATATTTACAAGGGATAAGTTCGGTGCCGTTTTTATCTACAAATCCCCACATGCCATTCTTATTAACAGCAAGCATCCCCTCATTAAAAGCCCCGATTTCGTCGTAATTTAAACTAACCGCAACGCGACCCAAAGTATCAATTAAGCCATATTTTTTTTGCTTGGACACGATTTTCAGCATCTTGTTCCCCGTGTGCTTCAAGAACTGAATATCATCAAATTGACACTCAATAATTCTTTCTCCCAAATCAGAAACTAAACCCCATTTTTCCTTCTTTGCGACAATGCCGACATTGTTTACAAAATCCCTGGCAAAAGTATAACGGGGAGTCACCACTGTATGACCCAAGGTGTCTAAATAGCCCCAAAGACAATCCTCACAGATCAATTGTGCCCGTTCCTTGAATTGTTCATCATACTGGGTATAGTCCAACATATAATTGGGAGAAAACAGGGACGCAAGATAACCTTTCAGGCGACCTAAGCCATATTTATTACTCTTGATGGTGCCGGATAATTGTCCTTTTAAACTCATACGAGCCATTCCGTTTTTGAATGCTCCAATATAAGCAAAGTCCTTCCTCAAAATTTTACCATTACTGGAAATAACACCATGCCGACCATTATCAAAGGTACATCTGGCAACAGGAAGTCCTTCTTCCAAATCTTCCAGTCGAATATCCCAGAGATTTAAATCCGTTGTCAGCAGGCCAACATCATTATTGACCAAACCATACACCATTTCAAAACGGAATGAGGTATATTCAAAGTCATATTTTGATACTTTCTCAACGCCTACAATCGTGAAGCCCAAATCCTTTCTAACCTGAATCCAATCAAAAGCAGGATCGATCTGTACCAAACCATCTTCAAGTCTGCGTAATCCCCACTTGTCATCGAAAACAGAATAGAACCATTCAAATTTATCTAGAATGTAATCTTGACGTTTCCCCAGAAAATCGGATGTTGCACCAGGTTTTTTCTTTATTTTTAAGGTAATGTGCTTCTTGAATTCATCTTTT
>JAHDGC010000326.1 GCA_020627865.1 Saprospiraceae bacterium
CGACGGTGACGGCTTGACAGATTGTGAGGAAACTACAGGGATAGATGATCCTGTAACGGTAGCTGTTCCTACTGGTACATCTGGGGAGAATGATGCTTGTGATCCTGATCCAAATGCGGTACCTGCTGCTGATTGTGGAGCACCAATTGCTGCTAACGATATTGCAACAACCGGAGAAGATACGCCAGCAACAATAGATGTGTTGGCCAATGATGATTTTGGTATTGATGGGCCAAATACTGGGGCGATTATGGTCACTGTTGATCCGGCAAATGGTACTGCAATTGTGGATGACGCTGGTACGCCTTTAGACCCGACAGACGATACTATTGTATATACGCCTAATAGTTCCTACAGTGGAATTGATGTCATTACCTATCAGATATGTGATGCTGATGGAAGTTGTGCAGGTGCTGTTATAAATGTTACCATTTCAGATGATGATCTTTGTATGCCGATTGAAAATAGTCCGCTGGTAGATACGGATGGTGATGGTTTAACCGATTGTGAGGAAACCACCGGATTGGATAATCCGAATACTTATCCCAATTGGAACATCTGACCCATTGAATATTTGTGATCCAATTGAATTGAGTCCACTTACAGATACGGATGGCGATGGCTTGACGGATTGTGAGGAAACGACCGGCTTGGATAATCCAAATACAGCCACAGTGCCTATAGGTATTTCTGATCCAATGGATGCCTGTGATCCGATGCTTACCAGTTCCTTGTTAGATTCTGATGGCGATGGCCTGACGGATTGCGAGGAAACGACGGGAATTGATAATCCAAATACACCTGCCACACCGCCTAATGATGCCGATGGCTTAACTTCTGATCCATTTGATCCTTGTGATCCAATTGAACTCAGTGCAACAGTGGATAGTGATGGCGACGGCCTAACGGATTGTGAGGAAACGACCGGAATTGATAACCCAAATACCGTTTCGATTCCAGTGACAACATCCGACCCGATGGATGCCTGTGACCCAATTGATGGTAGTGCAATGACAGATAGCGACGGCGATGGCTTGACGGATTGTGAGGAAACTTCCGGCATGGATAATCCAAATACGGTCTTGGTACCAGCAACAACATCCGACCCGATGGATGCCTGTGATCCAATTCTTACCAGTGATTTGTTAGATAGTGACGGCGATGGCCTAACGGATTGTGAGGAAACTTCCGGAATTGATAATCCGAATACGCCTTTGGTGCCACCAGTGGATAGCAATGGTGCTACTTCTGATCCGTTTGATGCTTGTGACCCAATAGGAACGAGTTCGCTTGTGGATACGGATGGTGATGGCCTGACCGATTGTGAGGAAACGACTGGTTTGGATAATCCAAATACACCAATTGTACCACCGAATGATGCCGATGGTTTTACATCTGATCCAAACGATCCTTGTGATCCGATAGAAACGAGTTCCCTTGTGGATAGTGATGGTGATGGTTTAACAGATTGCGAGGAAACGACAGGCTTAGATAATCCCAATACAGTGTTAGAGCCGGTAGGAACTTCTGCGCCAAACGATCCTTGTGATCCAATAGAAACGAGTTCATTGGTAGATAGTGATGGAGATGGTTTGACCGATTGCGAAGAAACTTCTGGTTTGGATAATCCAAATTCTCCAACGATCACACAAGGTGTTTCCGATCCTTTAGATCCTTGCGATCCAATAGAGACGAGTTCTCTTGTGGATAGCGATGGCGATGGTTTGACCGATTGCGAGGAGACAACCGGATTGGATAATCCAAATACTATGGTGACACCAGTGACTACCTCTGATCCTTTCGATCAGTGTGATCCGATTGATACGAGTAGCGATACAGATACAGATGGCGATGGCTTGACGGATTGCGAAGAAACTTCTGGAAATGATAATCCAAATACACCAGTAGTAACTATCGGAACTTCTGATCCACTCGATCCTTGCGATCCAATTTCAAATGAGTCCATGTTGGATAGTGATGGCGATGGCCTGACGGATTGCGAGGAAGTTACAGGTGTTGATAATCCTAACACGCCAACTACACCGTCTGGTATTTCCGATCCTGATAACCCTTGTGACCCAATTGCGACCAGTTCCTTATTGGATAGCGATGGTGATGGTTATACCGATTGTGAAGAAACCTCTGGTATGGATAATCCAAATACGCCGGCAATACCAGCTGGAATATCTGATGCAAATGATCCTTGCGATCCTGATCCAACTGCTTTGGCTGTTGCCAATTGTGCGGTACCGGAAGCGGTCAATGATTTGGTCAATACAATGGAAGATACACCCGTTACAGTTAATGTATTAGCCAATGATGATTTTGGTATTGATGGCCCAGCAACTAGTGCAATTAATATTGTGACCAATCCGACGAATGGAACGGTTGCTATTGATGATAATGGAACACCACTTGATCCAACAGATGATTTCCTCGTGTTTACACCAGATACTGGGTTTAGTGGTACCGATATTTTAGTGTATGAAATTTGTGATGTCGATGGGGATTGCGCACAAGCAACCTTGAACATTACCGTAAGTGATGACGATATTTGTTTACCAATTGAAAGTAGTCCGTTGATAGATACGGATGGTGATGGCTTGATGGATTGTGAAGAATTGACCGGAAATGATAATCCGAATACACCGGAGGCTCCAGATGGTATTTCTGATCCAACCAATCCTTGCGATCCTATTGTTACCAGTTCCTTGGTAGATAGCGATGGCGATGGCTTGACCGATTGTGAGGAGACTTCTGGAATAGATAATCCTAACACGCCAGTTACGGCGGTAGGTATTTCCGATCCTTTGGATCATTGTGATCCGATTGCAACGAGTGCTACGACGGATACGGACGGAGATGGCTTGACCGATTGTGAGGAGTCTTCCGGTATGGATAATCCAAATACGCCACTAGTGCCACCGAATGATGCAGATGGTACGACTTCTGACCCAACTGATCCTTGTGATCCAATTGAGTTAAGCGACTTGATGGATAGTGATGGAGATGGCTTGACGGATTGTGAAGAGACTTCTGGTATGGATAATCCTAACACCCCACTGACGCCTCCGGATGATGGAGATGGTACCACCTCTGATCCGCTTGATCCTTGTGATCCAATTGAATTGAGTGATGCGACGGATAGTGATGGCGATGGCCTAACGGATTGTGAGGAGACTTCCGGTATGGATAATCCTAACACCGCATTGATACCGCCAAGTGATGCCGATGGCACCATTTCTGATCCGCTTGATCCTTGCGATCCATTCAGTACGATAGCGGCAGCACCTACAAGCGCTGGAGCAACTTGTGCTGGAGATGAGTTGAGATTATTTGCCAACCCCTCAGGTGGTCAGCCTCCTTATGTATATGCTTGGACGGGCCCGAATGGATTTACGGCTACTGATCCTGATCCGATTATTCCTAACACAACGATTGCGAATGATGGTGTCTATGCTTTGGAGGTCACGGATGCTAATGGCTGCGTTTCCAATGTAGAAAGTGTACAAGGTGTTGTAGATGTGTTGCTGCCTCGTCCAGTATTGATTTCCAATGGGCCGATTTGTGCAGGCGAAGATATTTGGCTTTCTACGACAGCAGTTGCGGAAGCGTATTACTGGAAATTGCCAGACGGTACAGATAGTACGACGCTTTCCTCAGAAATTTTACTGAGCATGCAGGAAGATGCTTACATGTCAGGGCATTGGGAGCTGGCTTTAATTGATGCGAATGGTTGCATTTCAGAAGCTGATACATATGATTTCAATGTTTATGATTTGCCAGAAACACCTGTAGCGACCAATAGTGGTTCTACCTGCTCCGGAGAGTCTGTACAGTTGTTTGCGGCAGAAGTTGCCAATGCAGTTTATAAATGGTATGATGAAGATCCTTATGCTTCTCCGAGTTTAGCTACTTTGGTTTCTACGACGAAAGATCCTGTGTTGTATGGTTTGCCGGTGGGAAGTTATCGCTATTTCCTTTCGGTTGATGTGAATGGTTGTGAACCAGTTATTGCGGCAGAAACAACGTTTGAAATTTATAATATTCCAACCGTGTTGGAAGTTGCGAATTCTGGCCCACATTGCTCCGGTGAGCAAGTACAGTTGAGCGCACCGACAATTAGTGGCGGAAATTATTTCTGGACAGGGCCAAACGGTTTTGTCTCCTATGTGGAAGACCCGGTCATTGGAAATGTTGATGCAACCCGTGCGGGTGTATACGCGCTTTCTGTTGAGGTCAATGGTTGCGTTTCGCAAGCCGTTGCTACAGAGCTTGTTGTCGGTGTTCAACCGGATGAGCCGATCATCAGTGGTGATGCTGCCATCTGCTCTGGCACAGACCTCGTGCTTATGGCGCCAGTTTACAATGGGGTAGAAGTATCCTACGAATGGATCGGGCCAGATGGAACAACGAGCACGGGCAATTATGAAAATGGCCCTGAACTTATGCTGCCTACTGCTGGAACAACAGCATCTGGAGCGTATCAAGTTCAGGTTACGATAGATGGTTGTATTTCTTCGATGTCAGCAGTTTTCCCTGTTACGGTGAATAGTGAGCCAATCGTTGAAGTGTCGAATGATGGGACAGAATGTATCGACGAGGAAACGGATATCCATTTGTTTGCAGTGCCGTCGGGAGGAAGCGGTGATTATGACTATGAATGGAGTGGGCCGAATGGATTTAGTTCTATTGCTCAAAATCCGGTATTGCCAAATAGTAATGATCTTACATCTGGTACGTATACCTTGAGAATGACGGATGCCAATGGTTGTGATGTGGTTGCTGCTACAATAGTAGATGTGACTGTAAGACCACAGGAACCAGAGCTGTTCAGCAATGGGCCAGTTTGTGCGGGAGAAGAATTAATTATTTCGGCTCCGGCATACAATGGGGTAGATGTAGACTATCAGTGGATTGGTCCAAATGGTTCAACGACGAATGGAAATTATCATGATAATCCGGAACTCGTATTTGGTACGGTTACACCCGCTGCCTCTGGCGTTTATCACGTACAAGTTCTGGTAGATGGTTGTGAGTCTGTATTGTCAGAAGCATTCGAAGTAATGGTTACGGATGCGCCAGTAGTAACGGCAACCAACGATGGGGTGCTTTGCTCCGGTGCTACAACAGACCTGACCTTGGTTTCAGATGTTGTTGGTGGGCTAGCACCTTATGTGTACAGTTGGACGGGGGAGAATGGCTTTACGTCCAGTGCGGCCAATCCGGTTATCCCGAATGTGAACGGAAATATTTCCGGAACGTATTCGGTCGTGGTTACGGATGCCAATGGTTGTATATCCGATCCATATTCTACTACAGTAGAAATTACAGGTATGCCGGAAACACCTTCCTTAATCAGTTCTGATAATGATTTGTGTGAAGGAAACCACCTACAATTGTTGACACAACCTTACAGCGGAGAAAACGTGATTTACCAATGGATTTTACCGGGAGAAAACGTAGAATTTACCAACATTCCAACCTTGACGATTGAGGAAACCAATACTTCAGACCATGATGGTATTTATCAGGTTAAAGTTGTTGTAGATGGTTGTGAATCGCCATTCTCTCAGGAGGTGTTGGTGAGTGTCAACGAAGAACCTGCCATGCCAGAAGTTGTTTCTTCGATGCAACTTTGTGAAGGGGAATCTTTCGCTTTAACTACAAATACAACTGCGGAAACATATTACTGGAATGGGCCGAATGGTTTTGTGGCGAATGTCCAAAGCCCGGAGGTTATTGATCCGGTTACGACGAATAATGCTGGTGGATATACACTTTATATTGCGAATGGTGATTGCGTGTCCGCTATAGCTTATATTGATGTTTCCGTAGAGCCGACCTTGCCAACACCTGCGCTTGAATTGTCCGCAGTTTGCGATGGAGAAGATATTATTTTAAGCACAATAAATATTGAAGGTGTAGTATCTTCCTTCCAATGGATTGCGCCGTCCAATTCTGCAAATGGAGATTTCGGGGTTGCGGATGATCCGGATAATCCGATTTGGACGACGGCAAGTACAACAGCCATTAATCGTGATTTACATCCAGAATGGTATGAGGAAGGATTGTGGTCTGTGCGGTTGATTAGTGAAAATGGTTGTGAGTCTGAGGTGTCCATTCCCGTTCAGTTGGATATTAATCCAGTAGCGGATGTGCCTGCTGTGAGTAATGATGGCCCACATTGTGAGGGGGAAGATGTCGCGCTTTTGGCGGGTGATCTTTCAGATGCAACGTACTTCTGGTACGATGGTGATCCGGAATCCGGTTCTGCGAATTTGGTCGCCAGTGAGCAAAATCCGATTATGTATAATTTGGAACCAGGTTTACATGATTTCTACCTCGTTGTTGAGAAAGGAGGTTGTAGGACGGAATCGAATCTGACAGAAGTTACCATACATGGTGAGCCGCAAGTGTTCTCTGTAGATAATACGGGGCCTTATTGTTATGGTGAGAACATATCTCTAAGCGCAACTGTTTCCCCAGGTGTAGAATACTTCTGGGCAGGGCCAGATGACTTTACTTCTTTCTCTGCTTCTCCAGTGATCTCTAATGCGAGTGGGGAAGAGTCAGGGGTTTATACTTTGTATGTAACGAGGAACAATTGTATTTCTGCCATGACGACGACGGAGGTTATTGTTTCCCCACAACCAACGACGCCTTTTATTGGTAACAATAGTCCGGCATGTGAAGGAGAAGAGATTCAGTTTTATACACCGAGTATTGCGAATGGTAATGAAGTTATTTACGAATGGATCGGACCAAATGGTTTTACATCCAACGACCAAAATCCGATACTGACCAATGTTAGTGCAAATGATGTTGGGTTTTATACCCTTATCGTAACTGTAGATGGTTGCTCTTCCTTGGTGTCTGCTGCAATGGCGGTTGATGTGATTACGGTGCCGGAGATACCGGTGATTACGAACACGACTTCTGCAGATGCGCCGGTTTGTGAAGGTGATGATGTTCAATTGGGGACAACCTTCCTGCAAGGGGCTACTTATCATTGGGTTGGCCCGAATGGTTTTGAGTCTAGTGTGCCGAATCCATCCTTGTCCAATATCTCGGAGTTGAGTGAAGGAACCTACCAGCTTTCTGTCATGATTGACGGTTGTATTTCTCAAGTCTCCGAAACCTATGTTCATGTGCAGCGTAGTCCGGATGTACCGGTAGCTATTGGTGACGCCGCCGTTTGCGAAGGAGAAGATTATGTTCTAAGTGTGAGTAATGTTGTAGATGGCATGGAGTATACTTGGTATGACTCTATCGGTAGTGTATTTGTCGGTGGAGGAAGAGAATTGTTGCTTGAAAATATAAGTGCTGAAGAAGCCGGTTCTTACTACGTTGTTGCAAGTGTAAATGGATGCTCTTCTGATCCGGAAGCAACGAATAATAGTGGGGAAGATGCCTACTATGCCGTGCAGGTAGATGAGGCGGCCGTGAGCCAAGCTTTTGTCGGAGATGATTTGCATGTCTGTGCAGATACAGCCTCCCTATATGCTTACCCGATTACGGATGGAATAGGTGCTTGGGAAAATATAAATGCCGGAGGACAAGTCGGTATTTTGAATGCATCGCAAACAAACTCGCTGGTTCGGAATCTGGATCATGGGGATAATTTATTTGTCTGGAATATCCATAGTGGTGCTTGCGGCATCACCTCTTCGGATACCTTAAATTTGATGTACGAGATGGAACCATTCCTGATTGATGATAATTATACGATGGAAATGGATGCTGAGCTAGAAGGGAATCTGTTGGATAACGATCATGTCAATACCAATGATTACACGATCAGCTATGAAGCGGAGTTAGAATATGGAGATTTGGTACTAAATAATAACGGAAGTTTTATTTACAAGTCTTATGAAGGCGCAGTCGGAACGGAAATTGTGACTTATGAAGTATGCAATGACTTCTGCCCAGATTATTGCCGAACAGCAATCATGACAATCGAAGT
>JAHDGC010000327.1:0-1983 GCA_020627865.1 Saprospiraceae bacterium
CCGCAGTTCAGGCAGGCCGATGGGACTCGTTTTTATAAGAAACTTTTGTTACACGGTATATAACTCCAATTCCTCTTACCTAAAGAGGAAAATACCTGAAGTAGATCAGTAAATGCTAATTGTGTGGGTTAAAGATGAACTGGTGAGGATATTCACTATAAGAGTATGTATACAATTTATGTTTTTTTGCTTAAAATACAAAAAATTGTTCCCAAAATTGCTAATTTCATCCTACCCCTCAGGTACTGGGTTTTCCCTTTCAGAAACGAACCATAGCCCAACGAAGGTGAGTAACCCATTGAGCAACAGCAATTCAAAACCAAACTTGTATCCAAAGAAAAGCAATTCAGAATATTGATTCAGAAAGAAAGTAATGACGGGAGCCGCCAAACAGATGATAGGCACATATTTATCTATAACGCCCCGTTTTGTAAAGAACCCAAAAGTATAAAGCCCCAACAGCGGCCCATATGTATAGCCGGCAACTCTGAAAATCTGCGCAATTACCGCGTCATTATTTACCATCCAAAACAGTAAAATCACGATAAACAATAAGATAGAAAAACCGATATGCACTACAAAACGAGTCTTGCGCTGGGTGGACTGTTTCTCGGGGTTCTGCTCTTTTTCAAACCCGAGAAAATCAACACAAAAAGAGGTGGTCAACGCCGTCAATGCCGAATCAGCACTGGAATAGGCAGCTGCAATCAGTCCTAAAATAAATACAATGCCAATGGTAGGGGTCAGATGTTGTAAGGCTATAGTTGGATAGAGTTGATCCGAATCCACCTTTACCACACCATCTACCATTTTCGTAGGAATTTCAATTCCAACTTCTCCAACATAGATATAAAGCAGTGCTCCAAGTGTCAGGAAAAGTAAATTCGCAAAAACCAGTACAATGCTAAACCAAAACATATTTTTTTGGGCGTCTCCTAGATTCCGGCAGCTCAAATTCTTCTGCATCATATCCTGATCAAGGCCAGTCATCACTAATGCGATAGATGCGCCCGCCAGAAATTGCTTAAAGAAATTTTTACTGTCTCCCCAACCACCTTCAAAGAAAAATACTTGGGCGTATTTACTAGAACTCACTGCCTGATAGTAATCGCCAATGCTACTAAAATCAAGTTTCTGCCCGATAACATACACCGTCATCGTAACCGCAACCAACATACAGAGCGTTTGCAAAGTATCTGTCCAAACGATGGTTTTGATACCACCTCGGAACGTGTACACCCAAATGAGCAAGATGGTTATCAATACCGTAGCCCAAAATGGTATTCCGAAAGATTCCATTACAAATTTCTGCAAAACTATGGCGACCAGATATAAACGAAAAGAGGCTCCTATTGTACGGGAAAGAAGGAAGAATCCAGCCCCTGTTTTATAGGAAGCGCTACCAAACCTACTATCCAAATAAGTATAGATAGAGGTCAATTGCATTTTATAATACATGGGCATCAACACGGTCGCGATCAGGAAATAGCCTACCAAGTATCCCAGTACCATCTGCATATAAGAAAACTGGCTATCAGCAACCCAACCCGGTACAGAGATGAAGGTAACGCCAGACAAAGAAGCCCCAATCATGCCGAAAGCAACCAAATACCAAGGAGATTTTCGCCCAGCCAAGAAGAAATCATCATTTCCCGCGTCCTTTCCAGTAAAGAAAGACACCGCCATGAGGAGCAAAAAATAAGCAGCAATGATACCGAGGATTAATCCTGGGGTTAATTGTTCTAACATAATGAGGTTTCAACACTATCAATTCAGTGCCGCAAAGGTAAGACTTTTAGCATACCATCCAAATGGATAGTCATTAGCCTACCTGAATTAAGAAACAAATCCGCTAATCCCTGATAGCCACAGAAGTCAGATGCTAACTCCTAGGGGCAATCTTTTGCTTTGTGGTAACCAAATAGTGTGGCTTACTAATCACTAATAGCCACCAGAAGTCAGATGCTAACTCCTAGGGGCAAT
>JAHDGC010000327.1:2083-7964 GCA_020627865.1 Saprospiraceae bacterium
GGCTTACTAATCACTAATAGCCACCAGAAGTCAGATGCTAACTCCTAGGGGCAATCGTTTGCCTTGCGGTAACCAAATGTGTGTGTGTGGCTTACTAATCACCAATCCACTACTCCTGCAATTTCGGCCCAAACGACAAATCTCCGGCATCGCCCAAGCCTGGCACGATATAAGATTTTGCCGTCAATTCATCGTCCAATGCTCCCATCCAAATACCAGCATTTGGATAAAGCCTGCGGACATAATTGTAACCATAACTGGAGGCGATACAAGTGGCGAAATGGATTTTTGAGGGTGTCCCGATTTCCAACAGTTTTTTCATGGCAATATCCAAAGAAGCACCAGTCGCTAACATTGGATCTGATAAGATAAGTACTGCCCCGTCAAGATTAGGGCAAGAAACATACTCTACCTTAATATCAAAGGAGCCATCTTTGTGGTGCATCCGATAGGCTGAGATAAAAGCATTATCCGCATTATCAAAATAATTTAGAAAACCATTGTGAAAGGGTAAACCTGCTCGTAGGATTGTTGCGATCACCACCCGTTGTGTCGGCAAGGGCACTGGTGCAATACCCAAAGGGGTCTCGACCTCCTTCGTTTCATAGTCTAGCGTCCGGCTTATTTCGTAAGCCAATACTTCACCGATTCTTTCCAGATTTCGGCGAAACCGCATGCGGTCTGTTTGTATTTCTGTATTTCGCAACTCGGCCAGAAATACATTTGCAACTGAATTGTGTTCGCTTAATGTAAATGTCATAGTCAAGGTATATGGAAAATCAAATATAACAAAGATTATTTAATTTTAGATTTAGGCACTGGATATTTTATAAAGTAAGCACTATTCTCCTCTTCAAAGTATGAATTCTGTATAATTTGGCAACGGAGGTTTAGTAAACTTTTGTGGTTCCTCTCTCTACTGCACAGAGATAATATATCATAAAAACATATTCGGATATGAATAACACTTGCAAAAAAAGAAGGCTAAAAAAAGAAAATTATGGTGTCGAACCAGCCAGGGCCACTATTTCTTCGTAAACTCTTCGCCAACCGACCCAAGGCGTTTGCTCCCCAAAAGAACTGTTATGCCATAGACACTGAAACTGCCCGCCCACAATCTTACACTGCTCTATGATAAAACGGGTTTGTTGAACGGCCTCTTGTGGATCCAATTGCAGATACTTATTCAAAGTTACGTCCATCACCTGAATAGGATGCAATAATAAATTGGTTTGTTCCTCTGTCCTCAAGTTATACCAAAAAAAGGGTTGTGCAATGCTGGCTCTAAAACCAATAGCATCAGCATATCCCAAGCTAAAATCTTCTTTTATACCAGCCTTGATAAGTTGCTCATAAGTTTGCGGAAAAGAAATTCTGAGAAAATGTTGGCGACTATGATATACCTCGTCCTCCACAATTGTTTCAAGCCTTTTCTTTTCTACGACCAATTTTTGAGGGCTTTCGGTAGTAAAATAGGAGGGATGAATACCAATAGGGTACTTTTTTGCAATATTTTTAATCAATTTCTGGAAATATATATTAGAATAGGCATGATTCTGGTCAAATTTACCATAGTCGGCTACTAAAAAAAAATAACGTGGATTTAAGCCAAATTTTTGGTGAACCTCATCCATATAAGAGAAATTGTCATATGGATCACTTAATTTACCAGATAAGACAGCCTGTTCTTGGCGTAATGCTGCCATTTGCCCCTTAATAATTTTCTTTAAACGGCTCCCCCATTTCCTTATGCCTCCCCGATGCAGAAATGCCCAAGCATAATCAATATCATATCCAGGACAAAAGCGATATTTTTTCTGTTTCAAGTGAAGTCCAGGAAATTTAGCCTTCAGAATCTCCCCCAATTTTGCTACCCAGAGATCAATCAAGGGGATTTGTAAAAAACCAACACGCGCCGCTACGCTTTGATCAGCCGAAAAACGCTTATGAGTATCAGCCTTAAAGGGAAGGTATTCTTCATAGCGACTAACCAGATAAAAACACATCGCCATAAGGTCAAATGGAAGATCAGTATTTTCTGCCGCCATTCCAAAAAGATAAGGTAGCCCCAAGGCTTCTCCCGTTTTCATAGGATGTGGGCGAATCCCATCCTCGAAAAGCAAAGAGCACACAGGAATACAAAAATCGGCTTCCTTGATCAAAATTTTTGAATAGTTTATCTTTAAAAATGAGGAATTTCTAAAGACATCAACATCTAAAGTAAAAGTACAATCTAAACCTAATAAATCACTAAATATCAGGCATTTAGTATATATAAATCGAGGATGACTTTTAGCACAAAATATGATACAATCCATTTATTTTTGTTGGTGAATATAATAACCTATGCAAAAAATTAATGATTTTAATTATTTTTAATCTTAATTTGTAATTAAATTCTTATTTTTCAACAAAAAACTCCTATTCTCACTCATGCAAATTGACGTTGAAAAAAATTAGAGATTCAAACTAAATAAATAAAACCTAAGTATTACTTTTTTCGTTTGAAAAGGTCAGCATCACGTCTAAGCTGCCCAACTTTATTTTTTCACCAAAATATCAATAAAAACCATACATATGTCAAAAAAAGAAGACAGCAACAACCAGGTTACAAATGACTTACAGATCCTCAAAACAATTTTGGTAAGTGAACCGGTTACCAAGTTGGAAGGACAAATTAAAGCACTAGAGGACAAGGTCGATGAGTATTATAAAAGCCTTGACACCAAAGTCGAAGCGTTCAGAAAAGATACGGAGCAAAAGCACAACAATATGGAAAAAGATTTTGGGAATAGAATGGATGGGCTAGAATCTCAGATTTATGTCAAAATAGAAGCATTACAAAAAGAACTTTCCGCTTTCTCGGCAGCAGAAAAAAACAGGATAGGGGTTTATCTTACCCAAATTGGTAATAGCCTGATGAATGAATGATATTAATTCAAGACCACTTAATGTAACATTTATGACGCAACCTTCTGAGCATAGCTCTCGCAACCAAGTTGAAATTTTAAAAGACATCCTGCTTCGTGATCAGAAAAAGGAAAACGGAGCGCTGCGCCAGAAGATAGCTGAACTTTCCGAAACCACTTCACAACATAAAAAGGAAAATGGAGAGTTGCGCCAGAAGATAAAAGCTCAAGAAGAGTTAATAACGAAATTAGAACAATCTGTCGGTCTTTTAATGATTTCTATACAAGACCACAAAGTTTTATCTGAAAAAATCGCTCCTTTTATTCAGGAAGTAATTTCTTCGGATCTGAAAAAAAATTTCCCAGATGAATATAGAGTAGAAGTTAGCAAAACCATCGAGGATTCTCAGGAAGAAATTGTAAATGTCATTTATCCTAAGTTGGACTTGATGATCAAGAAATTCGTTACCCAACAATTCCAAAAGTTGAAGGAGTCTGTAGACGAGCGGGTCACGGAGGTCAAAACGAATATGTCCTTTAAGAGTATCGTAAAAAGAATAAAACATTCTATGATGGGCGTTAGCCGAGGAGATGAGATCATGAGTCAAATTGACAAACCCATGCTAGAGGAACTTTTTATTATCCAAAAGCACTCCGGAATCTTAATGGGCCATGCTTCTATTAAAGAGAATATAGATCAAGATGTTATTGCCGGTATGTTTACTGCAATTAGATCTTTCATGGAAGATGCCATCTCTTCCAAACAAGAACTGGAAATGATTTTCTACGAAAACAACTATATTCTTTTACATAATCTACCATCTTATTATTTTGCAGCCATATTAACTGGCTCTATTTCTGCAACGGAAAAAGAGATTTTAATCGAAGAATTAAATACCTTTGCGGAAAAGCATATCCCTTTTCATTTAAATGATATAACAGAAGATAGTTTCAAGTATTTATCAGAAAAGGCTTATACTCATTTTTTTGCAGGTATCGGAAAATAGAAAACGTACATGATAAATAAAAAGGTAATCATTACAGGCAGTTTCGGGGTGGGTAAAACATCTTTATTCAACCAGTTCATCTACAAAAGATTTAGTGATAAATACCTCACCACAATTGGTGTAAAGGTCAATAAGAAAGTCATAGAAGTGGAAGGCAAAGAACTCTCTATACTCCTTTGGGATATTGCTGGGGAAGTTTCTCAGGATAAAGTTCCCAACACTTATTTTCTAGGAGCCAAGGGGATTATCTATGTTTTTGATCTTTCTCGCCCTACAACATACCAAAATCTGAAAGAAAACATTGAATATCTTCAAAAGATGGTCAAGAATGCCGTTATTAAAATTGTCGGGAACAAAAAAGATAAATTATCTACAGAAGAATTGGTCGAAGTCAATGCTCAACTCCCACTGCCCTTAAGTATTATGACGAGTGCTAAAACGGGTGAAAATGTAGAAGAATTATTCAAAGAACTCGGCAAAGACTTGTTAAAAGCCTGATGCTATCCTATTGCCTATATTAAAACAATAACTTACCCTATATTCCAGCGATATCCTCTATTTTCGAGGACTCGGGTCCCGATAGAATGCTGCTCAGCATAAGATAATATAACATTCGATATTCCCATAAGGTATAATTTTTGCATATAAAAAAATATCATAAACTAAGAAATATGCATAAATCCTCACTTTTTGTCTTTTTCAATACGATAAAAGATACAACCAAAGCTGCATTTTTCCGTTTAATTATGTATATTTAAGAATTAACCCTTCAATATATTGGCATATTCTATAAATACCTGATTTTATATCATAAAAATTGGTTTTAGGTTGTAATGTATTACGACCCTACACATTAAATTATTTTATTATGAAGCGATTATCCCATGTTATGTTTTTCTGCTTCCTCTTCGGTCTTGGGGCTTATGCCCAGGAAACCTTTCAGCCTCGGAATATCACTACGGACTATAAAGGTATCGTATACAATAAGGAGTTAGCCTTTGATCTGAGGATTCATACGCATGGTTTTGCCTTCAGTACCAAAATAGGAAAAATTAAAACCTACTATAAGACAAAGTTTGTTTTCTTCGAATTAGGGGAACTTAAACACCATAAGGAAGTTCGGAAAAGCTTCGATGCACAGGCCATCCGAACTGGGAATACAACCCGCTCCTTTGTTTTTGGTAAACAAAATAACTTGTTGGTATTTCGGACAGGTATAGGGACTAAAAAATATCTCTCTGAAAAAGCGCGCAAAAAAGGACTTGCGGTTGGCTATTCGTATGAATTTGGCCCCGTACTGGGCATGCTCAAACCGTATTACCTTGATCTTAATTTTGAGCCAGGCACCGGCAACAGGAATACCAGAAGTGAAAAATATAGCCCTGAAATTGAAGCCACTTTCTTAGATGAAAGCAAAATCATCGGGGCTTCTGCTTTCACCAAAGGGTTTAACGAACTTTCTTTTATCCCAGGTATTCATGCTAAAATAGGCGCACATTTTGATTGGGGGGCTTTTGACAAACTCGTGAAGGCCATTGAAGCCGGAATCATGGTGGATGGCTTCATCAGGAAAGCTCCTATTATGGTTGAACAAATCGGTATTGAAGAAGAATCGGATTACAGTGTCGAAAATAAAAGGATTTTTCTCAATCTTTACCTAACTTTGCAGTTGGGCAAGCGCCGATAAAATAATGGTGCAATGCATTTATGGCAATTATACGTAACAAGGGAGACGTTGCATTACGTCTCTACACATTAATTTTCGACATGTTTGAACTCCCTATCGTTGACTCTAAAAAAGAACCCAGAAAAAGAAAACCGAACTGGCTGCGCGTAAAACTTCCCATCGGGCAGGAGTACAAAAAAGTCAGGGAACTGGTTGATCGTTATAATCTCCATACCATTTGTCAGAGTGGTAATTGCCCGAATATGGGAGAATGCTGGGGAGCCGGAACCGCAACCTTC
>JAHDGC010000328.1 GCA_020627865.1 Saprospiraceae bacterium
GTTTTGGAGATCAAGCCATTATTATTGGCGGGGTATCCAATTTGTTTACGACCAAAGACTTTTCTATAAGCTTTTATTTCAAACCCGTCGGGACAGGGGGCACACAATCCCTATTGACTTATCGGGATTCTTGTAATTTTAACCATGCCTTTGGGATTACTTATACCCCTTCTTCAGCCTTGGTGGATGTGTTGATTGCGGAAAATTCGTCTAAAATAGCCTCTGTTTCTGGAACAATAGACCTGGAGAGCTGTTGGCAACATGTCGTTTTCGTGCGGAGAGGGGTAGTAATGCCGATGTGCGACTTGCTGGTGGGGCTTGTGTGGATATTACGGATGTCCTCTTTGAAGGATTGATGGATGAAGTACGGTTTTACAATAGGTCTTTGAGGGATCACGAGATCGCTGACTTGTATTTTGCGCCGGATAAAATAGCCAATAGCCGGGATACCTTGATTTATCTGGGAAATTCTGTTGAAATCAAGACCCGCCAGACCTGTCCTGTATATAGATTTGATTGGGCGCCGGCAGAGGATATTGATGATCCTTTGGTGAAGGATGCGGTCATTACGCCACAAACACACGGTACACATCAGTATACCTTTAGTGTGATTGATGATGAGAAAGGTTGTATTTCGTATGATTCTATCATGATTCGGGTAGTTGATCCGGATTCTTTGGACTGCAAGCAGATTTTTGTGCCAAAAGCATTTACCCCAGATGGGAAAGGCCCCGCGAAGAACAATTATTTCGGGATCAGTAACCCTTATGCCGTTAATGAATTGATTTCATTTGAGATTTTCGACCGGTGGGGCAATCGTGTTTTTTATACCATAGATGCTTTTACAAATTGGGATGGTACCTATAAGTCGAAGGAACTGAATCCGGGCGTATTTTTATGGCGGATGCGTTATATGTGCAAGGGGGAAGAATTGATAGATGTGGGGAGCTTAACTTTGTTAAAATAGCTATTTTATCCTGAATATTCTCTCAATTTTGTGTCTTAGCCTGTGAATTGTCGTCTAAAATAGACATTCGTTAACCCTGAAACCTTGAAAAATTAATCACTTATGGCCTGTAAAGAAAAAATGTTCTCTTTAACCGTGTTGATTGCTTTGACTTTCCTGTCTTGCGGGTCAGAAGAGGCTGGTGATAAGGAGGTGGTTGTAAACCAGAAACCTACGGCCAGTGTTCAAGTAGCAACTGAGGTGCCCGAGGAAAATGCAACCGCCGATATAAGTGTTAATGAAGAAAAAGAAGAAGAACGTCCAGAATTGCTAGAAATTTACGTTGAGCCTTCAGAGGAAGGCGGTACCATGTTTGGGGCAAAACGTAATAGGGAAAGCGAAGAGGAAAATCGCGGAAAAGAAAATGATGCTGTATCGTCGGAAAAGGAAGATAGAATGGCATTGGTTCCGAAAGGGTATGAAGAGACCAAGCCTGCCAAACCCAAGTCAAAGGGTCGTGCGGTCATGTCATTCCGTGATAAGTCCCACAAATATGGGATGATTATGCAAGGGGATAAAGTGAAGCATGATTTTAAGTTTACGAACAAAGGAACAAAAGAACTGGTTGTGAGTAATGTGAGTGCTTCCTGTGGATGTACGCAACCAAGTTTCCCCTTTATTCCTATTCCGCCGGGGGAAACGGGTGTTATCGGGGTTGTCTTTGACAGTACCGGAAAGCTTGGGCCACAAAAATCAACCGTTACCGTCTTTACCAATGCTGGAACACATAAAATTTATTTGGAAGGTTTCGTAGATGCGGAGCGGGAAAAACCGAAGGAGCCAAAAGTCGAAGATATAAAAGACGAAATTATCGAAAAGCCAAAAGAAGAAGGGGAGAAAGGAGAAGGGTAGGGACGTCATGTTCTAGGCCTTGAATATTTCGGATGTCTATATTTTGAAAAGCATCGTTCCAACGAGTGGGACGATGCTTTTTATTTTTTGAGAAAATCTAAATATCGGTATAGGGATAATTATTAATAATGGTCAATATTTTAATAGAATATTTCATTAAAAAATTTTATAAAATGCTGGAAAATAGAATATTCTAGTATATTTATGGTAAAAATTATAATGAGGAATATACTTATTGATTTGTTGGAATCCTTGTCGGTTAGTGAATTTTCGGAGTTCATCCGATTTGTGGAGTCTTCTTTTTTTAATACGGATAAAAATGTATTGGCCTTGTTGTATGCCTTGGATAAAAAAATTCTAAAGAAAAGAACTTTTGATGAAGCTGCACAGCAAGAAGTTTACGAATATGTTTTTTTGAAAAAAAAGGAAAGCCTGAAAACATTTACCAAGAAGCAAAAAGCTATGTTGGGGGCAAAGATGGGCTTGTTGACAAAATTGGTGAAACAATATCTGATTATTATCGCATTGGGGGAAAACCCTGCCTGTGAAAAAGAATTATTGTATAGCAAGTTATTGGAGAAGAAGCAGTTCAATGTTATGTCTCGACAATTGAATAAGGATAAGAAAAATATAGAGGAGACCCAAGTTAAGGGGATTAAAGAATATAATTATGCCTTTCGGGTAGAGGAGGGCTTGTTGGACTTTTACTACCAAAGTGGGCGATTGATGGATGAGGATAATATAGATGAATTGGTTAATTATCTTGATATCAATTACTTGCTGAATAAGCTGAGTTTACAGCTTGCCGCATTATCCATGTCGAGGGTTTTGGCGAAGAAGAAATTCAATATGGATTCTATCGGGGCAATCATGAATTTGCTGAATATTGAGGCTTACAGCGCTATTCCGTTGGTTAAAATTTACAGTGTTGCTGTGGACTTGATGAAAACCAATACCAGCGAGGATTATCAAAATCTCTTACATCTGTTGGATGTTCATCAAAAAGAAATTCCACATAAGAACTTGGTTGATTTTTATGTTGTAGCCGTAAACTTTTGCCTGTATCACTTGAGAAGAGGGAAGCTGGAATACAATCGGAAGTTGTTTGAGCTGTACAAAAGGCAAGATGAAAAAAATCTATTATTGGAAGGGAATCTCCTGCCACTTAGTAAATTCAGGAACCTTGTCGGGATCAGTTGCCGCTTGGGGGAGTTTGATTGGGCTTTGAAGTTTATCGAAAAATACGAGTCCTTCATCCACAAGCCAGTCCGGGAAAGTGCGTGCAATCATGGCTATGGCCTGGTTGCCTTTCACAGGGGAGATTATAAAAAAGCGATTGACTACTTGATCGAGGTTAAAAGTGTTAACCTTTCCTATGATAACGATGGCCGGATTTTGCTGTACAAATCTTATTATGAAACGGATGAAAGATATGATGCGCGGAGTGTACAGGTGTTCCGGTCTGCTAAGAAATTTTTTGGTGAAAACAAGGCGATGGCCACCAGTCATAAAAAAGGGATTCAGAATTTTGTCCGCCTGTTGATCAACCTCTATCGTTTCCGGCATAAGGAAGGGAAAATTAAACTGGATCGTATTCAGAAAAAGTTGAATGATTTTGATTATATCAGTGAAAAGCAGTGGTTACAAGATAAGATAAACGAACTTCAGGGGAAGAAGTAAAAGAATGGGGAAATATTGCATAACAATAAAAATACGATTAGCTTCAATGGGATTTGTTTTGTCAAAACCACCGAAGCATTAAGTTTAGTTAAGCTAAACAAAGGCTAGTTCGTTTTTTCTTAATGTGCCTTAATGCCTCAATGGTTTAAGCAAATTTTACCTATATTTTTACTTCATCGTTTCAATATTCGCTGAAAACTTCGCCCCCACTTCAACACTGAATCCTGCCTCCAACAATATGCTTTCTCCTGCCTTGAGGTCGACATGCTTTCCAGCAGTAACGATTCCAGAAGAAATAATCACTGCTTTGGCTTTGTGTACTTTAGTCGGAATTTCCTCGGTTAAGATCAACCTTTGCGGATAATCATCAACGGCAGAAGAGCAGCCTGTTTCTGGGGCTAAAATTGCTACATTATAAGAGGTGTTGCCCATGATAAAGCTATAGCTATTCGCGGTCAAATTCTCTATAACCGCATCGGAGGTCGGGGGCAATAGGGAAGGCTCGATACCATTACTTGGGGACGAAAAACTGAAATTCGATAAGGATACACCCTCGTTTGTCAAAAGTTCTATATTCCCAAGGGTCGAACATGTTTCATGAGTGGCAAGAATATGTAAACAGGAATTGGGGTCTGAGAATAAAGTTGGATTATAATATCCATAATAGCTAACGCTCGAAATAGGGGACGGGGTTTCTTCTCCATTGTCGACCACCGTTGTCGATCCATTGTGTAGATGGATGGCTATATCTGATTTTGTTACATTGTTCGGGGTGGGGGCTATATTATCCGGTACGATAAATACGGGCAAGTCATCCGTTATCACGATAAACTGGATCTTAACCTGATTGCAATAGCCGAGACTTTGGCCAGAAACGGATAAGGTTTTGTTGCTGTAACTTTCAGTGAGGGTGAATGCGGAGCCGTCACATTCGGCCTGATTCGATACTAGATACGCGTTCGTTGGCGTGCAGTACGGGTGGAGGGCGGATATATCGATGTCACAAGAAAAAAAACTGATGTCGGTTGAATTGATTTCTTTGGGAGCAATCTCATACCATCTTTCCGCATGGCAATCTTTTTTAATTTTACTAGACATCAACCGGATCTGGTATTGTTGTCCAAAGTTGTCTGTTGTAGAGAAAGGCAACTTTTCATTGGAGGAATAGCAAAAGCCGTCAGATGGACTGAGGATCAAAAAAGAGCATAAAAAAGTTGTTAATAGTAATAATACACTTTTCATGTTTTAAACATTGGTTAGGTTAATTGATGTAAATGTTTGATATGAATCATGTAGATATACCTGCTTCTTGACAAGGGCAGGTGGCCGTTATAGTTTGTTTTATCCTGTGATATGCTCGATGAGGATAATTTTATGCTGGAATTTTCCATGCAATATAATGCATGCGTGATGAAATATATATTTAAAAACAGGGTGATGAAGGGACGGCATGAATTAATGAGATATTGATATGCTGAATTATTCCGTATTGAAGAAATGATGAAACGGTTACGGTCAGTATATCGCTAATATACCAGATGCTATTTTATGGCATCGGAAATTCAGGTTTAAAACAGTTTTCTCATACCAAATAATGCATGCTTGAGTAAAAAAAACCACATCTCTCCCGGCATTATTTATTGAATAGGACTTTATTAGGATAATAACTAATTTGTTTTACCTGTATCTCAAAATTACCTTTGTAATTTCGATTAATTATTGAATTTGTTATGATACCAAGTGAAAAACAAGTTATCCGGAATTGATGCGGTCAATTATCTTATACTTCGAATGGTATGAAGGGGCATGTTGCGGAATTTTGTTATCCGTTTCGTGCTATCCTTCATCCCTAAAGGATAAAAGCTTCTTGAATCACTTGTCTAGATGACTCCTTTGATGTCTTCCCATGCGTGAATAAGTAAGGTGCTAATCTTTATCCCTATTTCTCATGAAGGAAATTGTACTCGTATCAAAAAATTCATTTGCTACACGAATATCAGGCAGGCAAACTCTTATACGCAAGTCTCTTGATTCGCATGGTATTAACAGATTCAGAATGTGCATTCTCCTGACATTTGTCATGTTGTCTCTTGTTGGAAAAAAATTCATTTGCTCAATAGTAGTAGGTGGGATCAAGCAAGTGCTGAATCTTGGCGCTGTATTTTCACCTCCCAGAACCGAATATGAGCAAGTCTTTTTTTACTAAAACTGTTAATGTTAACTTTTCTGCTCACAAATATACTATTATCTTGGTAAATAATTTTGCACTTTTTCGTCTATATTTATCAATAATTATTTAAAAATAAAATATATAATATGTTGTTATTATTTTTGTTAAATCATATATTTTGTTTTTATTTTAATTGGTTTGATTTTGCTGGCTCAAGGTTGAAATGTTTGGCTTGTGCACCCTTTAGCATTAAATTCTCGACTTGAAGGGAATGTAGGTTCTTGTATTTTTGATGTAAAAAAGGCCGTCACTGCTTATTTCAGTGCGGCCATTTAGAGAGTCGTGATGCCAATTTACTTCAGGATTGGCAGCAACAAATCTAAAACTATCCAGTTATTTATCTTTTATGTACTTCTCGTTCTTGTAAAACAAAGATAAGTCATTTGTTAATATGAAAAATACACTTTTTTAAGTCATTTTAATGATGAATTTTATTTTTATTTTTTATAATTTGTTGTAAATTAAGTGTTTATAGTTTTGATGATGCTGTTTTTTTAATGCATAAAATGTTTTTGTTTTCAATAGATCACCAAAAATAAAAAGGGAACCTGTTTCCAGATTCCCTGATACCATAAAATAGGTTATTGCTTAAAAATATTGCTAAAGTTATTTCTTGATAAGGGATACTTGTATCCGATTCAAAGTTACGGAGATGTGGTCTGTATTGCAATCAACCGGGATCATGTTTTTTAGTATTAAAATAATGGTGCAAATGTATGATTTATATAAATTTTTTTATCAAGTGTATACTTGTCAGTTATTTACGTATTTTTATTATTGTTAATTATTTTTGAATGTTTAGGGCAGAATTATCTTGAAAATAAGCCATAAAGAAAATCCAGAAAACTAAATTCATCCATATTGGATTTAGGGCTACTGTGGGCCACTGCCGCATTAGATTTGACAACATGCCCCTGATTTCCGATGTGGACGAAGGCTGCCCAGTAGAATGGGGAGGCTCTATTGCTATTTTCTTCCTTTGCCTTTTGCCAATAATGAAACTTGGCCCAGTATAAGGCCTCATCTTTAGGCATACCTGCCCTGAGATTATCCATTAGGCTAATCATCAATGCTGCCGTAGCGGACTCATTTACTGACCATAGGCTTGAGATGGTACTTGGTACCCCCGCGAAAGTAAATCCACTCGCTAAACTCATCACGCCCTCTCCCGCCACCAAATCCCCAGTAGAAGTCTCACAAGCACTAAGGATCACCAAGTCTGCATCCAGTTGCAAACGATAAATTTCCGGAAGGGTCAATTTCTCATCATAAAACCAGATATGAGGAGCCTCCACGGTATCCGTGTTCGCACTCGCATGTGTGAAAAATAGCAATACATCATGATCGGGAGCAGCTCGAAGAAAATTACTTTTAGATGCCGCCTGTCCGGACAGGACTGTACTGTTTGGTAACCCTTGAATTTTTGCTGCAATTTTTTTCCCTTTTTGCAAGGGGATATCATGTTGCTTGAACGTTATTGGGGTTATACCCAGAAAATTTTTGTTTAATTTATTTTTTGTATTTGTATTGTTGTATAAAACTTTGGCAGAATAAGCATAGCTGATCATGAAATCATTTAGTAGCAGGGCGTCAGGATGATTATCATCTTTCATCAAGGCATCAAAAGACATGTAGTGCAGAATATTATCTTTTATAATAATTAACTTTCTGTTCTCCAACTGTAGCGGTTCTACTAACAACCTGTATAAATCAAATGCCGTTTCCGCATACGCTTTTTCCCTACTTGATGTTTTACCCTTCAAGCCATTTACAAAGTCCTTCACCATCCCCTCAAAATCATCCGGCTTCTCCAATGCATGCAAAACCGTATTGCACTCCGAAATCGTCAAGGCATAAATTACCTCCTCCCCGACAAAATAATCCACTAAGGTCGTAGAATCTGTCAGCAAATGCTCCATCACATCCCCGATGCGCAACATCTCCGTGTCGTATTTGAACTGGAAATAAGCAGGGTATTTTTGCTCCAAACTTTTGACGAATCTTTCCTGCTCGCGCTTCAAGGTTATTCGTTTTTCTAACAGTACACTTGTAGCTCCTTTTTCGTTGATCTCCCGTTCCAATATGGCAAGCTGCTCCCTGAAATCTTCTTCCTTATCAGCAGCCTCCCTCGGTAAGTATTCTTTTGCAATATTATTGTTACTAGCATCTCGTAATAAGGCCGCCTTCGCCTGCTC
>JAHDGC010000329.1:0-6158 GCA_020627865.1 Saprospiraceae bacterium
GGCCTATAATGCATCCGGCACACTTCCCGGAGCCGGAAATATTTCGGAAATTGCCTTACCTGCTATAGCTTGTAACAATGGTGTTGCCCGCCCATTTGGATTAAAATGGGAATTCGGGAAACTCTTTGTTGGGATAACCTGTACTGGAGAAAACGGCGGCACACTAGATGATGTCATTGCCCATATTTATTCCTATGATGCAGGGACGTGGAATCAGGAACTCGTGGTACCTATGGACTATAATCGTAGTGTCGGGTCTTACAATCCTTGGAGCAGTGACCCAGCTTCTATCGTTGGAGATTACGCACAACCATTGCTGAGTGATATTGAATTTAATGCCAACAATTTTATGGTACTTGGTTTTTCAGATCGGAGCGGTCATCAGGCCGGTGATGCAAACAACCTGCCAGACGGTACCGTAATAAGTGTTAAATTTACAAAAGGAGAAATACTGATTGCCAACTATGATGGTGCTAATTATGTCTTGGAAGCTACCGGGATCGTGAATGGCATCAATGGGCAAGGCGTATTTTCTTTCAATGGCCCTGGTGTGTTAGATGCGCCGGGTGGAAATTATACTGGGCAGTATGGCAACTTTTATGATGATAATTATCTGGAAGATAATTCAACAATGGGAGGGCTTGCCCTTCGCAAGGATATAGATGTTGTAGCTACTACTGTTACCGACCCTTTTGTTATTCAGTCGGCAGGAGTTGCTTACAATAATAACAGCGATGGAAGTGAAGATCATCTTGTCGAGCTTTACAGGGGCGCACTTCCCAATGAAGGCTTCTTCGGCAAAGCGGCTGGCCTTGGCGATATCGAACTCCTCACCCCTGCCCCACCCCTTCAAATCGGGAACTTTGTCTGGGCCGATACCGATCAAGATGGTGTACAAGACCCTGACGAATCTGGTCTTGATGGCGTAATTATGGAATTGTATGATGCTGCTGGGAATTTAATTGCCATCACGACTACAGCGAATGGTGGACAATACTACTTCAGTGCGGATGGAGATGGCGGAGGACAGGTATGGGCAACTGCCGGAGATGCACTAGCGATTAATACCACCTATTATGTTGTAGCAGGTGGTGGTGGCCAATTTTCCGGTGGTTCCATAACGGTTAACACTACAACTTACACAGGTGTGGCTCCCCAATTTACGGGAGCAGGAGCTAGTGCTACCAGTAACGATACCAATGCTGGAATCGCAGGTGGAACGGAACCGGCAGCTCTCAGTGGGCTGCCCTTTGTAGCAGTGACTACCGGTTCTGCCGGGGCAACAGATCATACCTTTGATGTTGGCTTTATTACCGCACCTGCTGCCTGTGCTGCTGATAATGGCACCACAACATTGATCAAGCAATAAAACAAGGCATAAAAAATAATACATAGTTACGGTACACATATTGGTAACAAAAGCAGAAGCCTTTCAGTCATTAGCACTGGGAGGCTTTTTTTATTTCACATCAAGAAAAACGTTAGGTAGGCACCAATAGCGAAATAACGATTTAGCGAAATGTTAATGAAAAATAAAACACTCGAATTTTTTTCAGCTAAAATTAATATTGCTAACATCAACCATTATATGAAAAATTTTTATATTTTTGTTGGACTAAAGATCGTATCGTTTTGCTATAAAACACATGCAGTTCAAACATAAAATCTACATTACATCTTAAGTTGTGACATTCATTTTCTCCCCTCCCTCCATGTCAAAAAAATTACACACAAATACACAAAATACACGCTAAAAAAACACAAAAAAACACACCGTACACACTTTGATTTTTTGATGGAAAATTTAGTATATTGAAATTATTTTATATATCTTTACCGTATCCTCCGATTATTTTATATATAAAATAATCGGAATTTGATCCTATCCCATTCCGATTTCAGCTCTTCACCCCGACTACAACTATATTGTTATGTCGATTGCAATTGAGTTAGATTATGTCTTCCAGAGAGAGTGTCATTGCATTTTTTTGAGCACAAGTTTTACATAAAATTCATATAAAAATAACCCCTAAAATCTAACTGCTCACAGTTCAGAAACTACTTAAATTATCCTAACCCCTGAAGAGATTTTCAATCTTCTCCTACTCTTCCTAGAGCAGCGGCATAAGATTGATCTGGCTTGTTTATGTAGATAAGTCATTCATTCAATTAAATTTTAAATGTTAGTACTTATGAACAAAAAAATCCATTCATTTAGCATGAAGAAAATAGTGCCATTTATCCTAGCATTCTTCGGAGGGTTCCACATTACGTTTGGGGCTGCTATCCCAGACAGCCCTCCCCTTCCGGCAGGAACTTCTTGTGCCGTAGGAACCGGAATAATCGGAGGTACAGTCTTTGCTGACTTCAACGAAAATGGTATCCAAGATGCTAATGAAACGACGGGGCTGGCCGGCATCCGCGTGCAAGCTTTCGATGATGCTGGCGTGGTTGTAGACTTCATTACCACCAATGACATCGGAGAGTATGCCCTTAATGTTGGTGCGGACGGCACCACCTTCCGGATTGAATTTGATATGATTCCGGCTGGCATGTTCCCAACCTTTAGCGGTACCAATAATGGAACAACCGTGCAGTTTGCGGCGGCTCCGACTTGTGCTGTAGATTTGGGATTGAATGATCCGGCGAATTTTGCTTCTGCCGACCCTCCTATCGCCGTCACCTGTTATGTTGCTGGAGACCCGCTTGTTGCTGGAACTCCTAATATGGATGCAACCGTGGATACCGTTGTTGCCGGAGAATTAGATGTTATCGTCTCCTTGAACTGGAGTGAAACCGGTCAGTCACCTATCTATAGCCCAGATGTAATGGGTGCTGATGCTGGTAGTTTATGGGGGCTTGCCTTCAATGCTATTACACAGGAATTATTTTCGGCGGCTTTTGTCAAAAGGCTTGCCGGAATGGGGCCTCTTGGTCCGGGTGGGATTTATGTTACCGATTATAACGGCCCCCCTACTACATCGGGATTTCTTGACCTGAATACTATCCCCGGCATTGATGCTGGTAGCACCGTCCCTTCCAATGCCGCCAGAGGATTGACCTACAATGCAATGGACAACACCACAGAAGACGCAGTCGTATTTAACCTAGTTTTTAAAGAGGGACTCGGGGACATTGACTTTTCGAGTGATTATAACACGCTATACATCACGAACTTGACGGAGCGGAACATTATCGCCATTGACATGACGGCTTACAATACATCAGGCACCATTCCTGGAGCTGCTCAAATGACAGAAATTCCATTGCCTGCTACTACTTGTAATTTGGGTGTTGCCCGTCCATTTGCTTTAAAATATGATTTTGGGAAACTTTGGGCCGGGATAACTTGCACCGGAGAAATGGCCGGATCTGCTCTTACTGATGTATTTGCTTATGTATATTCCTATGATGGGACGACCTGGGTACAAGAACTGCTTGTCCCAATGAGTTATAATCGTAATGTTGGTGCTTTTAATCCCTGGACAGATGATCTGACCACGATATATGCAGGTCAGGAATATCCACAGCCTGTATTGAGTGATATAGAGTTTAATGCCGATAACTTCATGGTTCTGGGGTTTTCAGACCGGACCAGCCACCAGACCGGAGATGCTTATACCTTCCCCGACGGAACAGCGGGCAAGATTATATTTACAAAAGGGGAAATTCTGATGGCAGGCTATGACGGTACTAATTATGTCTTGGAGTCTAATGCTATTGTAAATGGCGTGATGGGCTTCCAACAATGGTCGAATAATGGCCCTGGAACCCTGAACGCAACGGGCGATGGCTATACAGGAGCCTATGGCCACTTTTTCGATGACCAGATTTTCGAGGGGAACTCTGTGATGGGAGGTTTAGCACTCCGCAAAGACGTAAATGAAACGGTTGCAACAGTGAGTGATCCTTTTGCTATACAGTCGGGAGGAATTACTTATTTCGACAATACCAATGGAGCTGATTTGCGTAGGGTCGAGCTTTATGAAGGTGCCCCTCCACTCGGACCAGGTTTTGGAAAAGCCGCCGGCCTTGGTGATATTGAACTTATGCCAGTATTGGCCCCACTCCAAATCGGGAACTTCGTCTGGGCCGATACCGATCAAGATGGCGTGCAAGATCCAAGTGAATCCGGTCTTGATGGTGTCATCATAGAATTATATGATGCTGCCGGCAATTTAATTGCCATAACGACTACCGCAAACGGAGGCCAATACTACTTCAGTGGAGATGGAGATGGTGGCGGTCAGGTATGGGCAACTGCCGGTGATAAACTAGGATTTAACACGACCTATTATGTTGTCGCAGGCGGTGGTGGCCAGTTTTCGGGTGGCTCCATAACGGTTAATACTACAACCTATACAGGAGTCGCTCCACAATTCACGGGAGCTGGAAGCAGCGCGACCAGTAACGATACCGATGCTGCCATAGCGGGTGGAACGGAACCTGCTGCTATCAGTGGAATGCCTTTTGTGGCGGTGACAACTGGTACTGCCGGAGCAACCGACCATACTTTTGATGTTGGATTCGTAGAAGGGGTCGTTGCTTGTGGTGCCGATAACGGAACTACGACATTGATTAAACAATAATAACTGTAAGTAATTGTGCAAATTAAACTATAGCTTATTGAGTAATATTTCTTGCACTATCCTGCGTTGAAAAAATACTCATTATGCTAAGGCATAACTCCGTTTTTTTCGCCTTGACCAGCACAAAAAATCTAAAACTCAATAACTACATACAATTTTGCTCAATTACTTAGAATAGAATACATAGTTATAAGTTACTGTTTGTTCTTCTATCTGTAACAAACAGGAGCCTTTCGGTCATTAAAGACTGAAAGGCTTTTTTTATGGTTTGCACATAGATTGTATTTCAAAAACACTTCTATTTTAAATATAAAGTAGCGATTTAACGATTTCGCTAAATAACGATTAATTATGTAAATGTATAGATTAAGCGTATGAAACTGATGATATCAAAATGAATAAAAAAATTGCACGCGATTTTTATAAATCTGAGTAACCTAATATATAAAAACCTGTGTTTATCCGTGCCTATCTATGATGAATTGTATTTTTCACATAATTGTTTCAACTGACCAGTATTTATGTTTTGTGAAAACAAAAAAATAGCTTATCTTTATAGCGAAATAGCGAATTCGCTAAATATTTACTTTCAAAATACTATGATTATGGCGATAAAAATTGCGGTATTATCCCAAAAAGGCGGTGTCGGGAAATCTACCCTTGCCCGTGCTGTTGCGGTAGAATATGCTAAGCACGGCTGGAACGTTAAGATTGCGGATATGGATCTGAAGCAAAGGACGGTGGCAACTTGGAATGCAAAGCGGCTCGATAGCAACTATGAACCTAAGCTGGAGGTACAGAGTTTTGCTAATGTCAAGGATGCCCTCAAGCAAGAGAAAAATTATGACTTGATCATCTTTGACGGAGCTGGTCAGGCAGATTTGCAAACCTTGGAGATTGCGACAGCCAGTGATTTTGTCATTTTACCCAGCGGCTTATCTAGTGATGACCTTGTTCCACAGATAAAACTCGCCCATGAACTTCGAAAAAAGGGTATTGAGAGACGCAAAATTGGCTTGTCTTTGAGCAGGGTTGGCGCCAGTGAGCGGGAGCTGAAAGATGCTCAGGAGTATATTGAATTGGCTGGATACAAGTTTTTGGGTCGGATTGATGAGAAGACTTCCATTACGCAGGCACATGATATTGGCCGTGCGGCAAATGAAACCAAGTACGAAAGTATTAACAAGGTTGTTGATGAAGTGATCCAGAATATTATTGATAGTATTGATGCTTTGGCGGAATCTGTTGAAAATTAATTGAGGCGACGAGCTGGCAAGTGCGTACTTTTCATTTTTAAATTTTTACTTTAAATTATGGCAAAGATAAAATCAAAAAAACCGACGGGGAACAGGAAAGGGCTTCCTCCACAGTTAGAAGAGGCAAGTGATAATTTGAATGCTCGGAAACCGAAAGTGACTGCTGCTAAAAAGGATTTGAACTTTAAAGTTGACCCAGAATTCAAGAAGCGGTTTAAAACGTATGCGGCAACGCGGGATATTTCTATGGTCGAATTACTCTCTGCTGCTTTTGAATTTTATGAGAAGAATCATCGCTAAATCGCTAATTAGC
>JAHDGC010000329.1:6258-7962 GCA_020627865.1 Saprospiraceae bacterium
CATCGCTAAATCGCTAATTAGCGAAGTAAACATTCGCAATTAAGACAATTACAATTTGGACAAGGACTGAAAACGAGAAAAGTTGTACGCATAATTTTATCAACCTAACTTATTTTTCATCTGGCTATATGTTTCCCGTTTTAAAAATTCCCTTTACACTGAAGCGGTAAAATTTATAAGGTTGCTTAGTTGCAATAGTCGCTAATTAGCGATTTCGCGAAATCGCTAATTCAAAAATTTATCGAATCTAAGTCACCCAATAAATTTCAGATATTTGCCAAGCTTATTTTAAGGCCATAGCGGGAATCATGTATTCATCTGGCACTATTTTACTTTCCTGTCTAAATCTCTCCTTAAATCGCAAAAAAAGATGCTTAACATCGAAAATAAGTTACAATTTCTCCTCATATTTCGGAAAATGGAGGTTTTATGTAAATTTCCCTGAAAATTAGTGCAAAGAACATGATAATAGCGATTTCGTTATTTAGCGAAATCGCTATTGTATAAACAATCAATCATTAAATCTTCGCAGCTTTTTGGTCCTTGGACAATTTTCATGAATGATTGTATCATGATTACTTGATTTCCTAAGATCAATTTCAATTGACTGTTCAGTTGCCACGATTTTTGCCAAAGAATCATTTTGTAAGCTACACCGTTTGTCGTTTTCTGAAGTCTTATTCGCTAAATCGCTAATTAGCGAAATTATGTATTTAAAAATCTATAATCCTAGAATTCAATAGCGAACCGCTCGCTTTCCTCAACTATCACAAATTTAGGGATCGGGATTTTTTGTTTTTTCAAATTTTAGTTCGTTAGTTCCGATTTTATACGTTTGAGATAAAAATTCTTGAAAAGAATTAAATATTTTAAAGTTCTTGGAGGACAACAACAAAGAAAATTAGGCTAGAATCTTCGAACTATCACAAATTTAGGGATCAACTTTCCTGTTGTTGTTTTCTTTTAAATCCCTTTTAATGTTTTTTAAGCCGCTGTATTCTATTGGAAATCAATGGTTTATAAAGCTAACTATCGCAGATTTAGGGGTAATTATCACAAATTTAGGGTTTGATATCGCAAATTTAGGGGTTAAGTATCGCAGAATTAGGGTTTGCCATCACAAATTTAGGGGTCAAGTATCGCAAATTTAGGGATATGAAAAATAGCCATGACTATCACAGATTTAGGGGTGTGTTTATTTTTATTATCACTTTAGTTTTTATTTGTGATATTTTGTGCGTTATTTGCAATATCATAAATGATTGCCGGAATGAAAAACAAGAAGAAAATCGAAGTTCAAGGAATTGAAATTCGTGTAGAACCCATTCATGAAATGGATTATGTTTCCTTGACGGATATTGCCAAAAAGAATAGTGAAGATCATAAATACATTGTCATCAATTGGATGAAGAATGCCGATACACTTGATTTTTTGGAAGAATGGGAACAGGTGCATAACCCTGAGTTTAACGTTGTCCAGATGGACAACTTTAGAAAAATGTATCGCAAGAACCGCTACATTGCGACACCAAAAAAGTGGATTGAGGCTACAGGTGCTATCGGTATTATTTCTAGGGCTGGTCGCTATGGTGGTACCTATGCCCATAAGGATATAGCCCTGCATTTCTGTGGTTGGCTTGATCCTCGTTTTCAGGTTTGGATGATGAAGGCCTTTAACGAGCTTATGCGTCGGGAGTTTGATCG
>JAHDGC010000330.1:0-5748 GCA_020627865.1 Saprospiraceae bacterium
AAGTTACAAAATTGGGAGAAGCATCTTTATGGCAAAAGACCAAAAACAAGACTCCTAAGAGAAAAAGGGCATAGTATATTTTGTTGGCAGAAAACATGCTTAAAAGTACGCATTTTTCTTGTAAGTACATGAGTTTAAATAATGGGCTATTTTCAAAGCATAAAAACCTTCTTTTTATAAAAATCTCTAATGCAGACATCTGACCGTTTCACTGTCAGATGTCAGACCTGCCTGCTTGCGTGCCTTGGCAGGCAGGTCTGACATCTGATAATGAGTGTGAGCGAATGGTCTGACTACGTTCAATGAGTAAAACGCCCTTTTTAAACTTGCCTATTTAGCTTATTTCACTACTTACCGCATCTGCCCCGTATCCTCAATCCGCAAACTGATACTTTTAATACTTTTCACCGGCTCGAAACGCATATATTGTTCAATCTTGATACGGTGCTTGCCCAAAGCATTAAAAAATGCACCTTGTTGCATGTAAACCCGAAGTTCGCACACATCACCAGAACAGTCGCCATGCCAAAGCCCTTTTTTATCCATGAAATCAAAAGAAAGCGTTTGTTGTATGGTTTCTCCACCGGGGAAACTGGTATGTATTTTTACATAAAGATTCTGTTTAGAGAAATCCTTATCATGCACAATATCCAGTAACAGATTGTAAATTTTTAGGGTATCCTGAATCTCAAAATCAAAACTTACGGGATCATCATAAAGCCAACCATTTTCCTTTAATGGAATAGTTTTTTCATAAAAATAATTGTTACTGCAGGATAGGAAGCTAACTATAAAGATACATGTTATAAAAAATGATAATTGTTTCAATGAATGGTTGTGGTACATCTGAGATTCTTGTATTGAGCTTTTAACGGAGTCGGTACTATGTACCCTGTCTGCGTGGCTTGTCAGGCAGGCTCTATTAACTTGTTTGTTTATGGTTACTACAAGCGGAGTCGGTTCGCTGAACCTTTGCTTACCTCTAATTTCAGAGAACCTTTTAGCTCCAGAGGAGCGAAACCATTTGTAGAGAAAAGTCATGAAACATGATTTTTTAGGTGCATAGCACCGGCACCATACCGACAATTTGGGATGCACCCTATGGATGTTTAAATAAGTTTTCGATTGACCTTATAGATCAAAAACGTCGTAAGCATTACGATGTTATACATAAAACGGGATAAAAAAGTGATTTCCCATGTCAATTTCAATTTGTAAAAAACAACGACAAAGGCATGAATTTAGGGATCAGAAGCCAAGAAAGTGCGTACTAATCACCAACAACTAATCACTTTTTTACACCGCTTGCGGTATATATAAAATTTGGAAGACCGGAATCTAACCCAACCTTCCAAATTATTGTATAAAATTTTGACGTAAAATTCTAAAGATTTACGATGCAAAATAATCTTTCATCTTATCAAAAAAGCCCTTCTCAGATTTTCCCGGATCAGGTTTGAAATTATCCATCTTCCGGAGTTTTTCTAACAAACGCCTTTCCTCATCGGTTATTTTTTTTGGTGTCCAGATATTGATATGAATCAACTGATCTCCAGTGCCATAACTTTGTACGGAAGGCAGCCCCTTTCCTTTCAATCGGAAAATCTTTCCGGATTGTGTCCCCGGAGGTACTTTGATTTTTACCAAGCCGTTAATAGTTGGCACTTCTATATTGCAACCCAAAGCGGCATCCGCAAAATTGAGGTACAATTCATAGATGAGGTTCATCCCTTCCCGCTGGAGGCTAGGGTGTGGTTTTTCTTCTATGCTAATCAACAAATCCCCCGGAGGGCCACCCTTAGAACCGGCATTACCTTTACCCCTCATAGAAAGCTGCATTCCATTTTCTACACCTGCTGGGATGTCGATTTCGATACGCTCTTCATCCATCACATGGCCATCTCCTCGACAGGAACCACATTTTGCGGTAACCATACTTCCAGAGCCTTGGCAAGTTGGACAAGCTGTAGTCGTTTGCATCTGTCCAAGGAAAGTATTTTTAACCTGCCTTACATATCCAGAGCTACGGCAAGTCGTGCACTGCTTTACGGAGCTGCTATCTTTGGCCCCGGAGCCACTACAAGTTTTGCAAGTGACTTGCTTTTTTACTTTGATCTTCTTATTAACTCCATTGGCAATTTCATCCAAGGAAAGCGCTACCTTAATCCGGAGATTGCTCCCCCTTTTTCCAGTAGCTCTACGGCGACCACCACGAGCATTCCCGCCGAAAAAAGACTCAAACGGGCTGCTATTATCCCCGAAAATATCTCCGAATTGGGCAAAAATATCCTCCATCGTCATCCCGTTACCAAAACCGCCTCGGCCACCTGCACCATTATTCACACCCGCATGACCATACCTATCATAACGTGCCCGTTTCTGGGCATCACTCAAAATCTCGTAAGCCTCGGCAGCTTCCTTGAATTTTTCTTCGGCGGACTTATCATTAGGATTTTTATCCGGATGAAATTGTAAGGCTTTCTTTCGATACGCCTTTTTAATCGCCGATTCATCCGCATTTTTGGGTACGCCTAATACCTCATAATAATCTCTTTTGGCCATTTTTAGTATATTAAAGTTGCTTGCTTTATGGAGCAATGATGCAACGTGATTTTATTTGCCGACTACGACTTTGGCGTGACGGATGATTTTATCATTGAGCATATATCCCTTTTCTAGGGTGTCAATGACTTTTCCTTTCATATCTTCGGTAGGAGCGGGTATCTCGGTGACAGCTTCGTGGAGGTCTGGGTCAAAATCGGTGCCCGTAGTTTCCATTTCGGTTAGGCCTTTCTGCTTAAGCGTCGTTTTAAGTTTATTGTAAACCAAGGTAACACCATCGCTGAATTGTTCGGTACTATCTTCCATATCCGCATTCTTCTTTGCCCTGTCAAAATCGTCCAAAATTGGCAATAAAGCTGACAAGGTGTCCCTAGAAGCGGTCTTCATATAGTCCAGTTTCTCTCGAATAGACCTTTTCTTATAGTTTTCGAATTCGGCATACAACCGCAGATACTTATTTTTCAGTTCTACGGCCTGTTGTTCGGCTTCGGCCTTTTCCGCTTGGAGTATCTCCATTGGTGATTTTTCTTCCTTTGGAGCATCTACCTCTTCTGCCGAGTTTGAAGTGTCAACTGCTTCGTTATCAGGCGATTCTGTGCCAGATTTGTCCGCATTTTCTTCCAATACCTCTTTTTCCGTAACAGTTTCCCCATCATTAGGAGTTGTGTTCTTGTTCTTCTTGCTCATTATGTTCTTGAATTTTTCTAGCATTGTTTTAGAATTATTACCCTTTATTATATCAAGTTTTTTGCCATGTCATATAAATGAGCCAAATTGTCAGTAGCGTCGTCATGCTTATGATGTCGTTATCATACTTAGGATGTTATTGTAATGGGGTCAAGGACTTGCTTTATCAACTTTACAAATGATAGCTCCATAGGAGCGGCACCATTTGTAGAAAAATAAGCCCAAAAATGATCTTGGGGTCTGGAAGACCGGCACCGTTACGTAATTATTACGAAAAGTAGATTCCTTGGTGAGAATTTTTTTGATTTGAATACAAAACCGTAGAGACGCAATGCATTGCGTCTCTACGGTTTTGTATTCAGCATACCCCGATGCTCTGCGTCGGAAAACATTATAATGTTTAGCCTTGTGGGGCGATACCCCGTACCCTTTGGGTCGGGGTAGTTCATTTCCATGTTGTCGTAAGACGCAAGTCACGTAGATCGGAACCTTATTTCTCCAATGCTTCTAAATCCTTCGAAAGCAACCGGTCAAGTTCCGGCACAGTTGGGTTTACCGCGATAATCTGCCCAGTTTTATCCAAAAGGTATTTGCTTGGAATCTCCCGGACACCGTAGTGTTTCACAATAGGAGAATCAAAATAATTAAAATCAGAATAATGATACTTCCAGTTGAGTTTCAGTTTCTTGATGGTATTTTCCCAGCGTTCTCGTTTTCGCTCAATAGCAATCCCGATGATTTCAAAATCTTCCGCTTGTTTGAATGTCCTACCGTTGTATTTTTTATACAAGCTCATCAGTTGCGGCATTTCCTGAATACAAGGGCCGCACCAGCTCCCCCAAAAATCCAAGAGTACATACTTACCCTTTAAGTCTGATAATTTTACCTTTTCTCCACTATAAGCATCAATTTCAAAATCAGGTGCCTGCTCGCCTTCATCAAATTTAGGTTTCATGTAGAGCCATCTTCCGATATAAGCACCCAAAAGGATTAAAAGGAATATTACTATTGGAGTGAGTTTGGTCATAATATTGGTATAAACTGATTTAAGAGAATAAAATTATGATTTTTATAGGAATATATTATTACGAACTTCGGACTATATAATGATTGACTACTTATTTTCTTATCTTCGCCCAAAAAGTTAAAATGAGAAGTATTGATCCAAAAAATACCCCGACCCGCGATTTACACCAGTTCCTTTTAGGCTGTGTTTCCCCAAGACCCATCGCCTTTGCCAGCACCATAGACAATGATGGCAACCCCAATCTGGCACCTTACAGTTTCTTTAATGCCTTTAGTTCCAACCCACCCATTCTCGTTTTTTCTTCCAATAGAAGGGTCGTGGACAATACGACCAAAGATACCTTGGCCAATATCGAAGCCAATGGAGAAGTAGTCATCAACATGGTGAACTACGAAATCGTGCGGCAGATGGCCGTTACTTCGATTTCCTTTCCCACAGGAGTCAGCGAATTTACAAAATCTGGGCTAACACCAATTCCTTCGGATATTGTAAAGCCCTTTCGGGTAAAAGAATCCCCAGCGCATATCGAGTGCAAGGTGCGCGAAATTATCACGCTCGGAGACAAGGGCGGCGCCGGCCACCTGATCCTATGTGATGTGGTCAAGATGCATATCAGCGAGGATGTTATTGATGGTAACCGCATCAATCCCCACAAGATGGACTTGATGGGACGGATGGGGCGGAGCTACTATTGTCGGGCTAGTGGAGATGCTATCCACACGATTATACAACCTGTTATGGAAGTGACTATTGGCTACGATCAGCTTCCGGAGCGCATCAAATCCAGTACGATCCTTACGGCCAATGATGTGGCGATGCTTTCTGGCTTAAAGGCACTGCCTTCTGATGATGAGCTGCGAGCTTTTCGGGAGGCGGATGAGCGCTTGGGTGCTATTTTGAAAGGGGAAAATGCTTGGGCGCAGCAGCAGGAATATGCACGGGAGTTGTTGAAGAGGGAAGAACGGATGGTGGCGGTGAAGGTGTTGATGGCTGGGGGATGAGTCGCAGCCCTGCTAATTTTGGACATGAATTTAAGATTTTAGCACTTTGAAAAAGTTCAGTCTGCCTGTTCCTAGTGAATAAGCAGCAAATCTGTGGTGCATAATCTTTACAAAAAACTTGCAGAAATCAAAATGCCTCAATCGTTACCAACGTTAACGTGCCAGTTCAATATTATTCAAATAAAACCAACTCCTCATATCCCAAAAACACCCCAAACCCCTTCTCCAAAAAATAAGCCTTCGTCTCCTCAACTCCTTTATCGCTTGTCACCAAAACAAAATCTCCACCCCAAGCACCCAAAGATTTCACAACACCCCAATAATCCGAAAAATACAAATCCTGCGCACGAGGTAAACCCAAAGTTTCGGCCACCAATCGCTCGTGTACTAACAAAATATTTTCAAACGCATTTAGCTCCGTGCAAGATACCATTGCCTCGGTCAAGGCGGTCACTTTTTCAATTTGTTTCG
>JAHDGC010000330.1:5848-7957 GCA_020627865.1 Saprospiraceae bacterium
TCCGTGCAAGATACCATTGCCTCGGTCAAGGCGGTCACTTTTTCAATTTGTTTCGCTAATGCTTGCCGTTTCGATTTGTACAAGGCAATCCCTTCTCGACTATTTTGTTTCTTATCCAAATATACAAAATACAAGTTGGATGCAAAAGGCGGATTAAAAGCACAGGCTTTCCATGTAGGTTTATTGTTTTTTATTTGGTAAAGAATCGGTTGCTTGGCGGCAGCACATGCAATGTCATAGCCCGAGCCACCCATCGTTTTAAATAACAATTGAAATGCATCAACCTGTCCCCAACTGGCCAAATTATGGATAAGGGTCGAGCTGGTGCCCAATCCCCATGACTTTGGGAAGTCAAGATGAGTGCTGGCTTTGATGTGTATAGTTTGTCTTACGAAATTGGGATTCTGTTGCTTTATATTTAATAAAATGCCTCTTAAGGTTTCTGCTACAGCAGGATCATTGGTTGTTTTGATATGAAAATCTGAATGCTGGAAAGTGGCGGAAAACCAGCAATGACCTTTGTGGTCATAACTATTCCATTGCAAGTCTTTGACTCTGGTTGCCTGAATTTTTAAAGATTGTCCACGCTTCAAAGGAAGCGCCAATGCAAGTGCACCATCCAGTACGAAATATTCTGCGGTAAGCAAAAATTTTCCGTTTCCGTGAAATGATTGTTGTGGTGAAGTGTGATCTTTGGTATCCAAGTTATCTTTTTAGCTTATTTAATAATCTCTGCAAAGATAAGGTTTTATGTGATTGTCTTTGATGAATAATAGCTAACATACAATTATTTTAATGAAATTTGTATTTTGTATGCAAAAATGTATGATAAAGTAAAAGTAAAACACTAAATTCATGAAAACATTGCTCTATGAAGTTATCTAAGCGTACCAAAATACTTTATGGATTTGGATTTTCAGCACAAGGCATAAAAGATGGCTTATTTCAAGTTTTTCTGTTTTTCTATTTTAGTCAGGTTCTGGGGCTAGACCCTGCCTTGACGGGTGCCGCTACTGTTATTGCTTTGGTGTTTGATGCCGTATCAGATCCTTTGGTTGGTGTTATTTCAGACCGGTGGCAATCCGAAAAATGGGGTCGTCGCCATCCGTTTATGTTGGCTTCAGCGTTTCCCTTGGGACTTTTTGTCTGGTTGCTTTTTATGCCGCCCGCAGGTATGGGGCAGACTGGATTATTCTTGTGGCTAACGACTTTTACGATATTGGTTCGTTTATCCCTGACGTTTTTTCAGGTTCCGGGCATGTCTTTGGGGGCCGAATTATCAACAGATTATGAAGAGCGAACAGCCATCACGAGTTATCGGATTATGTTTGGTAGCTTGTTTTCTATGATCGTTATTGTGATCGGTTTTCTTTTCTTTTTTACACCAACAGCAACATATACACGAGGGCTGATGAATCCGTTGGCCTATCCTAAATTTGCCGTTTTTTGTGCAATATTAATGGTGGTTACTATTTTAGTGAGTACAATAGGTACAAGAGATACAATACCGATGCTTCCGGATTCTTTGATGGACAAGCATCCATTTAATTTCCGATCTTTTATCGCAGACCTGAAAGTTATGTTTGGGATGCGTTCCTATACCTCGCTTATTTTGTATACCATGATCATCTTTATCGGACTTGGTATTGGTGTCGTGTTTACAACTTATTTTATGGAATATTATTTTCAATTTTCCGAAATCGAGATGGCTTCTTTGCCACTAGCTTCGGGCTTGGCTGGCTTCTTGGCCTTGTTCTTGGCACCAGTGTTGGGCAGGTGGTTAGATAAAAAGCGGGCAGTATTTTTGTCTACGATATCCTTTAGTGTGCTCTTTAGTTTACCCTATAATTTAAGATTTTTTGGCCTTTTTCCGGAAAACGGGAGTGAATTGTTGTTGCCTGTTTATTTACTTACCCTTTTAATCGCCTATTTGTTTTTGTGGATTGCTTTAAGTTTGATTAATTCCATGATGGCAGATGTCGTAGATGAGTTTCAACTGCGGACAAATAAAAGGGAAGAAGGTTTGTTCTTTTCCTCTATGTCTTTTGCTTATAAGTGTACTGTAGGACTGGGTTATTTCTTTGCTGGTATTTTATTGAAATGGATTGC
>JAHDGC010000331.1:0-4442 GCA_020627865.1 Saprospiraceae bacterium
TTTTGCCGGCAACTCCTATGCTTTTGACGAACGAGCAGGCAGGTTTATCATTTCTTTAGGATATGCTTTCTAGCATCAATTTATGGTTAATATCCGTCAAATCAGGGAAAAATCCTAGGATTTAGTGCTTTTCCCTGATTTATTTTGCTTAACTTTGAAAAAAATCGGGAAACAAGAACTTATTTACCATTTTTGATGTTCTCTTATTATATCGCGAATAGGATTTATATAAAAATGGTTCCATCCCATCGTGGTATAGACATGCATTTTCCAAAATGTATATCAACATCTAACTTCGCAAATTTCTTTCCCAATACATATCTCTTCAAAAATCGTATCCCAAAGATTCTCTGTATTTGTTTTTTCTAAATCGGCTTCAATTTTATTTTTTGCATATCCCTCAAAAAACTAAAATAACGGCCACAAACCACACATACTATGATGGTACAAATCAAAGAACGTCAGTAGAGGCCATCCTTGGAAGCTAATTTTTAACAGCTTCTTACTAAAACCAGATTTTCCCATTTTCCGAATTTTACAAACCGTTTTAGTGGATGATTAAAAAATAATTCTCTCTGCCATCAGGCAAATACATTTCCGAATTTAATGAAACGCTCTAAGTCAACATTAATAAGGAACTATGGATTGATGATTATGAACCACTAACCATTTAATTGAGGCCATCCCATTCTTTTTTCTTTTGAATTGCAAAAGAAATGACACACTCTTTTCTACATTCATGAAACCGCTACGCGAGGATCGAGGAAGACATATAGTATGTCTACCATGATATTAACCAACACAAAGAGAACGGCCGTAAAAACGACAGCTCCCAGCACAACAGGTATGTCAAAACTTAACAATGCATTTACAGCAACATCTCCGAGACCTTTAAAATTAAAAACATTTTCTACAAAAAAGGCGCCGGCGAGTAATGCAGCAAACCAACCGGAAATAGCCGTAGCTACTGGATTTAGGGCATTGCGCAAAGCATGCTTAATCACGACGGTTCGTTTGGGCAAGCCTTTTGCTTTTGCTGTTCTGATATAATCTTGAGATAAGACATCCAACATCGCCGACCTTGTCAATTGCGTTATGATTGCAACAGGCCGGATACCCAAAGCAATAGCGGGCAGGATAAGATTCTTCCAAACATACTTTTCTTCCCCAAAGTCATCCAAGACCACAAGGCTCCCCTGCACGTTAAGCCCTGTGTATTCTGATAGGAAAAATCCGAATATCAAGGCCAATATCATAGCGGAGACATAGCTAGGCACGGAGTAACCCAATACAGAAATGGTTATGGCAAAGTTATCGAAAAAGGTATTGGGCCGCAAAGCAGCAATGATACCAAGGGCGATACCGATTATGGCAGCCAGAAAAATGGAAGTCAATGCCAGAATCGCCGTGAGGGGAATAGCTTCTCCTAATATTTCGGATACCCTACGGCCTGATTGGAAGGATTCTCTAAGATAAGGTGCCTTAAAAACAAGTGCACGCTCTCCTAATGGTAGCAATCTCGTGTAGTTATATTTTGCCTTATTTTCGGCATGATCCGCCAAAATTGCAATGGGAGAAATGTCCCTTAGATACATCCACAGCTGGGTAAAAATGCCCTTATCCAACCCCAATGCTTCCCGCTTAGCCTTTACGGTTTCCTCATCGTACCGGTTCCCGAAAGTCAACTCCGCTGGATCAACGGGCGCTAGGGAGATAATAGTGCTGACAATACAGACCACCATAATGAGCACTATTAGGCCATAACCGATTTTTTTTAAAATATAATTGAGCATTGTTGGTTTTGTATCCCTTGGGATAAGTAGTTTTAACGATTATTGGGACAAATATAGTTCAATATAAAGGTAATTTTCCCAGAGAAAAGTATTTAATTTTTAAAGAGAGTCATTATTTGCGAAAACAATTTGGCAAGAAAATTATAACTGAGTAAAGTTGAATAATAAAATAAAAGATGTGCGAATTTGCACACCTTCTTTCATCATACTTCCATCGTCACGATTCCATCTAAGTCTTGGAAATTTACTGTTCCTGAAATTCCACTTTTATTTTTGGCTTCGACTGGTAGCTACGGCTACTATAGGCACTGATTCCCCATCATCTTCTCCACAAGATTGTACAAGGCATACAGATAATACTAATGCAATAGCAATTGATAAATTTTTTATAAAAATCAAAATATTTGTAAAGTAATAAGTCCATTGTTTGGAAGACTAATAATTGTCACCCAAATTTTGAGTCACAAAATAACAATATATTTTCATTTCAAATGGTCACATGTGCGACACATAAGCTAAAACTCACCACCACCACCATCATAGCTCCGCCTTTGCCGCTGTTTCTTTTGATTCAGGCGATAATTCAAATTCAATTTGATCTGTCGATTCCGCCACCGGAACCACCCTTCAGACAAGAAATTATCCCCTTCCAGTTCATAGATCCTTTTTCGAGTATTGAACAAATCCCTTCCGGTCAACGTAACGGTACCCTTGCCTTTGAGAATATCTTTGCTGATAGCTAGATCAACACTATAACGAGCTTTGTAAGTCCCTTGCGGGACACGTTGCGGGCCGCGATAATTACCACGCAATTGGACATCTACATTTTTAAATACCGTAAACTTAGCTCCAAGCCGTCCTCGGAAAGTATAAATATCCGTTTCGAAGTCTGCTCCTTCTATAATCCCCTTCCCTATTGCTCGATAAAAATCAAGACTGCCGTCTGTCCGCAACCATTTTGCAATTTTCCCATTAAAAGTAAACTCTAAACCATAGGCATCTTGCACGCCTGCATTTTCCGGCTTTGTAATCGAAGTTCCATTCTCATCGACACGTCTAATTCTTGTTATTTTACCTTCTGTTTTTCGATAATACACAGCAGACGTAAAGGAGAAATTGTCCCAATACTTGATATGGCTTAATTCTGTAGAATGGGTAAACTCCGGATCTAAATCTTCATTTCCAGAAAAAATATTTCGTTCATCACTATAGGTTAAAAAAGGATTGAGGTACCAGAATCGAGGTCGGGTTATCCTGCGGCTGTAACTGATTTGGAATGCATTTCGACTTGGGAATTCATAGTTCAAATGCGCACTTGGGAAAAAGTTAAAGTAATCTCTAGGATTAATTTTATTACTTTCTTTCAATTCTGTCCTTACCCAAGAATACTCTACCCTTGTTCCGAATTGATAAGAAAAGTTCTGATATTTATTGCCATACATCACATAGGCAGCCTGTACATTTTCATCGTATACAAAGTCATTCGACAAGGCATCAATACGCGCTAAATTTGTTTTATCCAACCCTTCCAAAACTTCATAATTGTTGGTAATATCCCTAATAGAAGAACGCAGCCCCGCCTCAAACTTGCCATCTTTCTGTATTGGCAAAACATAATCTGCCTGAAAAACAGCCAACTTTTCTCCTTCTTTATTGTCTACCCTCTGTAATAAATCAGATTCTCCAGAAGAAATATCTTTACTAACAAAATAGGTGTTTAAAAAATCAGACCCTTCCGTTTCGACACTGCTGACATATTGAAAAGAAGCATCGAATTTATGCTTTTCCTTCTTGAATTTTTTCTCAAATCGCAAGGCATATTCCAGCGTCGGTTCGATCTCCGTCTCGGTTTCCTCCCGTAGGGTAATCCCGATTAGGTTCTCAGGATAATCATTGATATAATCCCAGTACTCTGTTTCCGAAGAGTTGGGTTCTTTACCATTTTTGTATAAAAAAGAAGTGGTTAAGGTACTCGAATTATTGATAAAATAATCCAGACCAATTCGGGTATTTCCGATGATGCCGCCCCGACTCATCGTTCTCGTTTGATCTAGAATAAAAGTATCCACCTCCATTGTCACAGAATCCAAACGGTAATCTTTTTGATAAAGTTCGCCGCCGCCGGGCGCCCTTCTGTAGGTAACACCAAGATTTGAAAAGAAATTAAACTTCTTTTTCCGGTAATTTAAATTAATCGCCATACCGTAGTTATGTGGCCAACCCACATTGAAATCAAAGGAGCCGTTGAAGCCTTTTTTCCGATCTTTTTTTAGAATAATATTGATAATGCCGGCCATTCCTTCGGCCTCATATCTCGCTGATGGATTGGTCACCACTTCAATTTTATCTACCATATTGGCAGGAATTTGGCGCAAGCCATCAGCAGAACTGATCCCAACCAAACCACTGGGTCGTCCATCCACCAAAATTCGCACACCATCGCTGCCCCGCAGGCTAACATTACCCTCAACATCCACTGCAACAGAAGGCACATTGTCCAAAATTTCTGCCGCCGAACCACCCGTACTGGACAAATCTTTCCCAACATTGAATACTTTTTTATCTAAAGATAGTTGTAACTCACTTTTCTCCGCACGCACCTCTACTTCCTCTAACATTTCGGCATCCGAAGTTAATTGTATTTCCCCA
>JAHDGC010000331.1:4452-7955 GCA_020627865.1 Saprospiraceae bacterium
GTTTCAGGTGAATATCTTCCACACGCTTTTTTTCATAACCGATAAATTCAACATCTGCGAAGAACTTCCCTGGGCGAGATTCTATGATAAAAATACCATTTTCATCGGTGACAGCGCCATTAACCAAACTACTGTCTCGATAGGCAAATAGGCTAATGCTCGCATACTCCAACGGTTCAGACATCTCGTCATCCAACACCTTCCCCATGAGCTTTACCTTCATACCGGAGCGGCCATCCTTGCCTCCGGGTTTTCTTTGTTGTGCACTGCTGTCTAAAACGCAAAGCAGTAGTGCAAATGTTATGATTACTACGGTCTGTTTCTTCATTGAAATTAGATTAGTTCGTGAATATCTTGGGCGAAGCAAAATTACAATTAAAACGGGATGAACCAGTTAAAGTTCACCAAAAATAATAGCTCCTTGGTAATTTTTGCAATAGATATTAGCATAATATACCGTAAACATAAAAATATTTAAATATGAATCAAAAGTTTGCATATTAAAACATTATTGTTATCTTTGTGGTAAGCATTTAAGTTGTGGTATCAGAAAATAATAATCAACACGAAATAGCATTTTTACAACTTTCCAACAGCTCTGATACTTGATACAGATTTCATATTGGTGTCTTCTGACTATTCTTACCTTCCTACTATTTTTGTGGGTGGTTAATTTATTATTGAAGGATTGCATAAAGTGATGCGGGCTCGGTTGCTTTGTACGATTCGGGGAGTGAAAGGCTCCTTGCTACATAAATTCTTTTCCGAAAAGTCGGAATTTGAAGGGTCAAACCTATGGTTTGGCGTTGAGACCTCAAAAAGAGGATTTGGTCTCGTGGCTGCTGGGTGGGTTCCCACCCTGAAAGGGTGCACAATGTTAAAATACAAAAAAATACAATATAAATAAAAAAAATACAAAACCCTTTGATTACGGCCATTAACAAATCACCAATTATACCTGTTCTAAAACAAACAAGGATTCAATAATCTTACAAAGCCAACCCCGCCTACTTTCCCTTTACATCCTCTTATCTGCAAAAACCTTCCCCAAAGCCAATAGCCACCTTTTCAAAACAGGCCCTTTTCGCCCCTTTCGACTCCCCTTGATAAAACTATCCAACCACATTTTGGTATACAACATCGTAACACCTGCACATTTGATATGGTCAAACTTCTTCCCAGCTTGCCGAAGAGAAACATGATTCGCACCATTTTTTTTCATGGTTTCGTAGGCTAAGACAGAGTTTCCAGCAAGTACAATATCATCATCTTTGCAATAACACAACTGCACAGGCGCTTTGGGTTTCCAATCATAAAGACTATTTTTTTGTAAAAGTTTCGTGAAAGGAAAATCGGGATTTGTTTTGTATTCCTGCACAAAGCTATCTCGAATCATATCAATAGGAACAGAAGGAAGCATTTTGTTAACCTCACGATCACCATGCTCTCCACTAAATAATTCCAGAATAATTTTATCATAAGGAGGTTTGAAAATATCTCGGACATCGCCATCATAAAATTGATATACTTCTTGATAAGATAGAATCAAATAAGGCAAGAAAAATGGATGCCTAGTTGGCGCAAACATAATCGGGTCTTGTGTTTTATACAAATCATACACGCCCGACATTGGAGAAGATGCTCGCACTTCAAATTCATCAGAAAATTTTTCCTCGATCATTTTATGCATGGCCATCGTCGCGTGTCCACCTTGTGAGTAACCCGACAGAAAAAGCTTGTTTTCATCCAATGCAACGCCGATTTTTTCGCTGATAATTTTTACAGTACGCAACATATCAATGCAGGCCGTCGCTTCTGTTTCTGCATGTTGGTAAAGATGCTTTCCCTCGCCCTTACCAAGGCCAAGATAATCCGGCATGGAAACGGCATAGCCATCCGCAGCAAAAATCAGGGCAATGGTATGCTCGGCTTTTCCTCCCACGACCCGATCCTTCTTTACGTCTGTACCGTGTTGATAACTCAGCAAAGGTAATGGGCCGGCATGGTTTTCAGGCACAAAAAACAAGCCGGAAGCCTTTACCGTAGAGCCATCATGCCAAGCCGTATGGTAGATGATCTCATAGATATTAACCCCACTTTTTATGGGGGCAAATAGTTTTGGGATACCCCAGCTTTTCCACCGTTCCGTAAGGCTTTCTTTAGAATAATGTTTGACCAGTTCATAGCTAACGAGACGATCTGCGGCTATATTTTTTTGTAGAAATAGGAATAAAAACAGTAAAAGGAGTGATACTCGCTTCATGGGAATTATAATTGTTACTTTTGTTCATCTAAATAGAATGCAAAAATACAATTATTGTTGAAACAGAAAAAGTATCTAGAACAAATCTGAGTGCTAATTTAAAACCATCAAATCTGGGAACCAACCCAAAGCGGCCTCCCAGATTTGATATCGACAAGCGTCTAAATTTAATTCGCCTTTATGATTTGCTGTATATAAATATTGTTATCTAAATTATTTACAACTTTCACAAAATATAAACCTGATGGTAAAGTACCGAGATCTATTTCTATCGGACTACTTTGATTCGACAAATCCTGATAAACGGTGCCATTTGATGATAAAACCTGTATGGAATAATTCGTAAAAATTCCTTTGATCGTGAAAAGCCATTCGTTGGATTAGGATACAGTTTTAAACAATCACTTTGGACTTCCAAATCTACGGCGGCGGTAATTACACCATCAACTTTTCCGCCAATCACCATAGTGTTACGGCAGTATTAGGTGTGATAGCCCCTAAAAATGAATCATTATACTGTGCGTCCAATTGTGCATTTGTTTTGTTTCCATACACAAAATCAACACATTCTAGCCCTTCATCACTAAAGGTACATCTGTTCCCAGCAACATGGACATCCAAATCAGATGCTTGGGTCGGCGCTTTATGATCCCGTACTAAAGCAGGTATGAAACTTACGGTATTTCCGGACAATGCATGGTTGTCGTTCCCATCAATACCGCTCCGAGCGCAAAACGATCTGGATCAAAAGAGCTGGTGGTTCCTCCCCTTTCCGCAAATACCAAGCTGACCGTTACGCCTGTAGCTATTTTGTTAGAATTAGTTCCTATTTCTAAAGTCCCCATCATTGCACTAAACAGATACTCGTTTCTCAATTCGGTATTGACATTTGTAGCGAACTGGAGCTTCCCGCCATCAGCAATGCGAACCGATTTAAATTCTTGGGCAATCATGCCATTAACGGTAACAGTAACGCCACTCGGAATCAATACTCGATCATCATTCGACGGTGATGCACCACCCCAAGTACTTGTCTAAGTCCAATTGCCGGAAGATGTCGCGGTAATGGTTGCTGTTCCGGCTACTTGAACCGGTGTTTGGGCAAATCCATAGTTCATAAAAAAAGGAATGCCCAGTAAGATAAAAAGGTTTTGGAAGAATTTAGATGTCATTTTTACTGTCATTTGTTAGAGCATGTTGGGGAATTGGTCTTTAGAGCCTGTCTGCCACAGGCAGGCGA
>JAHDGC010000332.1 GCA_020627865.1 Saprospiraceae bacterium
AAACATTTGAAGACTTAAGCACTTTATAATTTTAGTAGCTGGTGATTAGGTGATTGGTTCGCATTTTCTTAGCTTCTAGATCACTAAATTCATTTAGCGTTCAAGCTCGGCATATTATAGGACTAATCACAACACAACTAATTACCAATCACTACCAATTAAGTTCTTTGAACAATTTTGTAGAAAATAATTTATTCATCATATAAATAGTGTTACTATGGATTTATTGACGCTCGGACCAGCCCTCATAATTGGCTTGGTCATCGGAGCTGTATTAGGATTCATCTCGGTTAATGCAATAATACGGAAATCGAATCAGGGAAAGATAGATGAAGTGAATGCCAAAGCGGATCTTGTTATCAAAGAAGCTCGCCTGACGGCACAAAGACAAATTGACGAGGGAAAGATTAAGGTTGATAAGATGGTTGCCAAAGCAGAGTCTAAGAATGAATCGATCAAACAGCGTAAAATTGCGGAAGCCCGGGAAAGAATCGCAGATTCGAAGCAAAAATTGAATAAGCTCAGGAGTGATTTTGATAAAGAAAAGTCACAATTCAAATTATCTTTGAAGGATCGTGAAGTGGCTGTTACAAACAAGGAAAAAGACTTGAAACGCCAGCAAGACAAGCTCAAAACAAAAGAGCAGGATATCGAAGCACAAGACTCTGAAATCAAGGCCATCAAGGAGAACTTGCAGAAGCAAATGAAGATTGTTGCCAAGAAGAAGGAAGAACTCGAAAAAGCCAACGAAGTACATATCAAAGCACTGGAGAAAGTGGCGAGCTTGAGTGAGGCAGAGGCCAAAGAGCAAATTTTGGAGGCCGTGAAAGCAAAAGCGGAAACGGATGCCATGAGTTTGATTAAAAACACCGTTGAACAGGCAAAAATTACAGCAAGCAAGGATGCGAAAAAGATTGTCATCCAAACCATCCAAAGGATGTGTGCAGAGTATACCATTGAAAATACGGTTTCTGTTTTTAACCTTGAGTCTGACGACCTGAAAGGACAAATTATCGGTAGAGAAGGTCGGAATATCCGCGCACTAGAAGCCGCTACTGGAGCCGAAATCGTGGTAGATGATACGCCAGAAGCCATCGTTATTTCTTCCTTCGATCCGATTCGTCGGGAGATTTGCCGCTTGTCGCTAAAACGACTTGTTGCAGATGGTCGTATTCACCCTGCCCGTATCGAGGAAGTCGTTGCCAAAACACGCAAACAACTCAACGAACAGATTGTGGAAATCGGGGAACGTACGGTTATAGAACTTGACATTCACGGACTCGATCCTTACATGATCAAGATGGTCGGAAGGATGCGTTTCCGTTCTTCCTATGGCCAGAACTTGTTGAAGCACAGTATCGAAACGGCCCACCTTTGTGCAGCAATGGCAGCAGAATTGAAGATGAACTCTCGCCAAGTAAAACTGGCTAAAAGAGCCGGATTATTGCACGATATAGGTAAGGTTGCGGAAGAGGAATCAGAATTGTCCCACGCGATTTTGGGTATGAAGCTTTGTGAAAAATACAAAGAGCATGCTGCGGTTTGTAATGCGGTCGGTGCCCATCACGATGAGGTGGAAATGACCAATATCATCTCGCCCATTGTGCAGGCTTGTGATGCCATTTCCGGAGCACGCCCAGGGGCACGCCGGGAAATTCTGGAAAGTTACCTGAAGCGAATCGGAGAACTGGAAGAGTTGGCCATGTCTCACGAAGGGGTACAAAAAGCCTTCGCGATGCAAGCAGGTCGGGAATTGCGGGTGATTGTAGAATCAGAAAAGGTAAGTGATGCCTTCGCGGATGATCTTTCCTTCATGATTTCACAAAAAATTCAGGATGAGATGCAGTATCCGGGACAGATTAAGGTAACGGTGATTCGGGAGAAACGGGCTGTTACTTTTGCACGGTAATATATCAAGGTGTGGATCAGAATTCACCGAATTTCTGGATTTCCTTGATTTTTATCCATTCTGCATAAAAATCTTATTCTTAAAAGGGAATCTTTTCGTATTAAATAAGAAGCTTTCGCTGAATCGAGGATTTGGCGAAAGCTTTTTTGTTTTTCCCCCCTACGCCATTCACCTCTTTTCTCCTATCAAGTCCGCTATTTGCCATAAAAACACATTTTTCAAAAAAAAAGCCCCTTTTCAGGTAACTTTTTGGCTTTACATGACATCTATTAGTAACAAAGAAAATATTTGTAAAACTAAAACGCAGAATTATGATCCTTTATTTAATATGTTCTATGGCGATACTCGCCGTTGTCTTTCGGACAGACCCTAATAAATTTTAAAACCCTAAAAAAAATCATAATGAAATCTTTAAGCAAAAACAATACTGACCATAACATCCCAACCGTTCACCCCAAAGCCGATAGCGTCATAACGATGCTACCCAAAAAGCGTGGGCCTTGCCCGAAGCACTGCCTTTCCTGAAAAGGTCGTACCGATATGCATAACCTGATTTGTAAGGTGTAATAATTCAGGAATCAACTTCATGCAAAAATAATAAACTATCCACTTATTAAAATGAAGTTGATTTTGTTCCCTTTCCCAGGTTTGCATTTTCTAAAAAAGAAAACTGTGAAATACTTTTTTTCGTGAGTACTTAAATACCAAAGTCTCCTGAGTGATCGGGGGGCTTTTTTTATTTGGGGAAATTAAGAACCTACCAGATTAGCCAATCCCGTAAAAGTCTGAAGCTGAATTTCCAGAATTGATAAATTTACAGGATTCTCTCAGTCCACCTTAATTACATCCCCCAATTTCCACAGTCAATTCCGCGCCAGCACGCACTTCAAAACCTGCGCCCAACTCTACGGAATTTCCCGCGGAGAAATACACATCACTTCCGGTGTTGATGAGGTTATCTGCTGTCAAGTAATTGCCTACAGAAAGGCTTGCAATCTGTCCAGCAGCAATCTCCCTATCCACATGCAGATTTTCAGGGCAAAACGCTTGGGTATCGTAGCCTAAAAAACTCAGGAGTGCTTCATCCGTTGCGGCATTTACCAGATCCACACCCGCTAATTCAGGCGGCACCGCGACATCATCAAATCTGGCGAAATCAAATTGTCCGACAAGGGTTGGATTAAAAGGAATGAACTCATTATTGCTGGCATCAAGATCAAGATCATCATTGAGGACATTACTATTGTGGAAAAAGATATTGTTGACATAAGTGTATACCTTATTCCAATCGGTATAAGTGACCAGACCAATTTCCATTTCAGCAGGAAAATCCGTACGCCGATACCGTTGGCGAACCTGCCAGCTTTCTCCCGGCAATTGATAGAGTACGATAATAGCATCATCAATACGAGCCATGCGAATCCTGACATTGGAAGCAGTTGGCAGAGAAGAAACCATCAGTTGGGAATTGCTATTGGTCGTGCTTTTCACTTCGAAGTGTGGTCCGGGACAACCTTGGCAAGAAGGATGATTCGTGGCGGCAAAACCGGTAGCCAAGAAGATATAATTTTCCCCTCCCGGTGTCCAGTCCACTAAGGCACCATTTGGATAATTTCGTGGCGTACGAATCATGACACCTGCAAGGGAGTAGTTCGAGCCGGGCATGTCTGTTCCGTCCCTGTTAGTGGCGGTCACTTCTGTGGTAAATACAAAATTCTGGTCGATACGTTTGTGGATCAGCGTGCCTCTCCAATTTTGATACCAACTGCTGGTATAGGGCATCATGTAGAGATGTCCCGGCGAAGAGGTGTTGATGTCAAAGGTTTCGAGGTGTTCGGCATTCCAGCCTTCGGTATCGGTGATGTTGAGCCAGTTGGCGGAGAGGGTTGCGGCGTTGTCGAATTCGTCGTTGAGGAGTTGAACTTGTGCGGTTAGGAAGCTTGTCCACAAGAGGCACACGAGGAGGATTGTTGGTTTGTGGATTGGTTTCATTGGATGCGGTTTTAGGGTTATGAAATATGTACTATACTAGATTAAAATTCGCATATTGTCAAGTATAATTAACAATTTATCTGTCAAAATCTTTTCACACCACAGACTCCGCAGATGAACGCAGATTTTTTCACAGATTGTACTTTTGCTACAAAAAATTCAAGATTTCAATCATAGATTTTATTTAGAAAAGCAATCAGGGAGAAACCTATTTCTTTTGCAAGATTAACCGGAACGGCATTCCCTATTTGTTTATATCGTTGTGAAATTGCCCCAGCAAATGTCCAATCATCTGGAAAAGTTTGAATTCTTGCATATTCGCGTATTGTAAATGGCCGAGTTTCATCAGGATGACATCGATCCGTTTGTTTTTGTGCTGGGCTGCACATCAAAGTCAAGCAAGGCTCATCCCATCCGATTCTTCTTGCCATCCCCGTTTTCCCTCCCCCGAGGTAATAACTCTTCTTCATGTAATCTTTCTGAACCTCAACCGGCAAATCTCTCCAATAGCCTTTTGGTGGCACCAAATCGAATACTTTCCGCTTACTTTCCGGGTAGGAAGAGCCTTCTGATTTCGGAACATTGGTTTTATAAAGTTTGCCTTTCTTCAAAGCATCTTTTAATGTATATATTTTGTTACATGGAAGAGGGTAGGTATATTTTTCCAGTATCTCTTTCCGTACACCCACAATAAATATTCTTCCCCTTTTTTGAAGAACGTTATAGTTTACCGCTTTCAAAACTTTTACTGGAGTCACGACCGCATATCCGATTTCATCTAAGATTGAAATCATACCTTTTAAAGTTTTTCCGCCATCATGATTCACCAATCCTCGCACGTTTTCACCAAGACAAATTTCAGGCTGAACCTCCGAAACAACCCTTGCAAATTCGTAGAATAAGGTTCCTCTTGCATCTGCCAATCCCAACTTTTTTCCGGCATAACTAAATGCCTGACATGGGAAACCACCTGTTACAACATTAACCCTTCCCTTATATTCTACAAAAGAGTGCTCCCGAACATCTCCTTCAATAACATTCCAATTTGGCCTATTATTCCGCAAGGTTTGGCATGCCCATTTGTCTATTTCACTTAAACCGACACACTTTAAACCCGCTTTTTCCAAACCAATGGCCAAGCCTCCTGCTCCTGCAAATAATTCAAGAACATGATAGTCTTTATTTGGCTTAACTTTATTATCCATTTTTGATTCTTCAACAATAAAAAGTCAGCCCTGCACCCTTCACAAAGGGGAGAGACAAACCTTATTTACAATAATCTTAAAATGGTTTGGTTATAACTGAAATTACACCAAATGATACACTGCCAATAGCAATCTATCGACTTGATATTAATCTATATTAGGTATCGGAATTATACTTGAAAAAGTTATCCATATATCAGATATGGATTTAGATTTGTATGGCCTATATTTTTGATTATTTTTCCGATAAATACCTTACCAACCCTATTTGAATAGGCTTGACAAGATAAACAAGTTCACATGCTATTCCAAACATCCAAACAAGCCCAAAAACTCAATCACAAATATAAGCAAAATAAAACTAAATGAAAATATTTTGATTATTTAATTTGTATTTCGTTATCAAAAAAATTAAGAAAGATACGGTTATGTATAAGTACCCTACTGCTCATACCCCGCCACCACAACCTTCAACTCCTCCAAATACTTCAATTTTTGTGGTGCCCTTCTTTTTTTGTTGGTTGCTGTAAAAAAGCTATGCGCGGTGAGAAACTTAACCTGAATGGTATTCCAAGCTTCGATGGTAGAAAGGACGCCTAGTGCTTTCAATTCTTCAAACAAAGTATCTCCGATGCTATAAAAATCCGTTCTACCGAGATAATCCAGATCCGCATCACAGATAATTTCTTCTAGTTTATTTTTTGGAGTTTGTGGAATTTTAGTTGCCATAATCATCCCACAAATTCGGTCTATTTCTTCTTCGGAGTAATTAAATCGAGGCAGGTTTTTCCTTGCAATGGCACAACCCACCGACTCATGCCCCGTGGTTGTTTCCGTAAAGCCAGAATCATGATACAAGGCTGCCGTTTTGAGCAAAACGGTATCGTAAGCCCCTACTTTTTCCTTTATAGAAAGTTCTGTACAGATATTGAGGACATCAAGGGTGTGGTGTACCCCGTGATAGAACAAATCTTCGGAAAGCTCGGCGTCCAATTTTTCTAAAATAAACTTTTTAGCACCAAGATAATCCATATCAAACTTCCTGATTCTAACTTTCTGTTTCAATAGTTGTAATGGCTTTTTCCACAAAATACATCTCCACATTGCCCTTGTTCTTAACGGCAATCGCACCTCTGCTACTGCAAATAAACTCTTTTTTGATCAAATCATATGTAGATTTGGAGATATTTATCTTATTTGGCTCACAACTTTGTTCCAAACGGGCAGCCGTATTAACCGTATCCCCCCAAATATCGTACGCAAATTTGCGACTCCCAACAATTCCTGCCACGACAGGCCCCGTATGAATCCCTATGCGCACATTAAAGTCAAGTTGCTTGGATTTCCCCGGTTGTTTCATGAAATCCAGCATTTCCATCGCCGCCTTGACCATATCCACTGCGTGGGTTTTATTAGAAATGGGCACGCCTCCTGCACACATATAGGAGTCTCCGATGGTTTTGATTTTTTCAATACCGTATTTTTCGGTAATTTTATCAAACGCGGAGAAGCAGCGATCCAGTTCATCCACCAATTCTTCCGGATCACAAACCGCAGCGGCACGGGTAAAGGCTTCAAAATCCGTAAACATCACCGTTACGGATTCATATCTTTTGGCCCTAGCCTTCCCATTCGTTTTCAGCTCTTCGGCGGTATGCACCGGCAAGATATTCAACAACAATTCTTCGGAGCGTTGCCTTTCTGCTTCAATAATACTATTTTTTTTCTGTAATTCCTTATTTGTCTGCGCCTTTAGGCTATAGCCCTTAAAAAGTAAGATGGCCAAGGCCAATAATGCGCCCGCCCCACCCAGCAAGGAATTGCGCAACAGGTTGGCTCGCCGCAGTTTGGCATCCTGCAACAGTAATTCTTGCTTTTTCTGGATGATTTCTTGCTGGATTTTTTGATCACCGTACAAAACCTCCTTGCGCTGAATCTCTTTCGTCCGTTGTTCATTGAAGCGATCATACCGCAAGCGATCATATTCCCTCCTATGTTGGTAAGCCTTTTTAAAATCTTCCTTATCGGCATAAATTCTCGACAAATCTTTATGCCCCATTTGAATAAATTTCGGCGCCTCCAATTCCTCGGCTATCGCCATATAACGTCGGGTATAATCCAGCGCCTTTTCGGTATCCCCTTCTCTTCGATAAACATCCCCGATCCCGTTATAAACTTCCATGATGGCATGCCGGTTTTTCATCCGTTCCCGAATTCCAAGAGAGCGATTGAGGTAATCCAATGCTTTCTGCCAACTTTCCGAAGCGGCATTTTCTTCCTTGGTCGCCTTGTAGTAGCTCCCCATATTTTTATACAACAAACCGATATTGTTATAGCAAGAACTTTCTAAGGCTTCATTTTTCAATTGGATACTGAGCGCAAGTGCCTGCTCATAATATGATAAGGATTTTGCAGAAAAAACGAGTACGCTGTCATAATTTTCCTCAACGATCCTCGCTTCCGCAAATGCACTGTTTACACTTCCTAGATTGAGGTAAATCGGAGCCATTTCCCATTCTTCCCCCAGCTTCTCCCTCAAATGTAGGGCTTTCTCATAATGATTTAGCACCTCATCATTCCTGCCCAGTTCTCGCTTGATATTCCCCAACAAATTGTGCGCATTTGCAATTTCTTGCTCATCGCCCAAGGTTTCAAAGATGGAAAGATATTTCAAAACATAATCAACAGCTTCCGGATAGTTCCCCATGGCTTCATGCACCAAACTGATATTGTAAGAACAACGCCCTACCCGAACAGTATCCCCAAGTTCTTCGCGCAGGCGCAAGGATCGTTGCAAATAGTCGAGGGCTGCAATATAATTTCCCCTAGATTCTTCGCTATTCCCGAT
>JAHDGC010000333.1 GCA_020627865.1 Saprospiraceae bacterium
AAGAATTTTGGATGTCATTTTTCCATTTTTTTGCCCCGTCCCTAAAGGGTAAAAAAATGGGAAAAATGACTATAATTATTTCAGCAACTATTTTATCACCATTAATTATTGACAACCTAAGTCAGTTGTCTAACTGATTCAATTCAACTAAAATTAAATTATTTTGAAAATAAATTTAAAGAACGGGAATTCCCTAGAACACTTTGTCGCTACTAATGACAAAGGTCACAAAATAGAACTTAGTGGAGATGGCAGTGCCGTCGGTCCAATGCAATCTGTACTAATGGCCGTTGCTGGTTGTAGCACTATAGATATTGTAATGATTTTAAAAAAGATGAAGCAACCACTCGAAGGTATCGAGGTGGAAGTGGAAGCAGAAAGACGGGAAGAGATTCCTCGTATTTTCACGAAGATCAATTTGCATTATAAAATCTCGGGAGATGTGAACCCGGATAAAGTAAAGCGAGCGATGGAGCTTTCGTTGGAGAAGTATTGTTCCGTATCCAAAATGTTAGAAAAAACGGCGGAGATTACGGGAAGTTATGAGGTCGTAGCATAGTAGACCGCTTCACTGCCAGGCCGTCACACCGAGATGTGACTGATAGAAATCAGACGCATCCAAGGTAAAACTTGGACTTCTGATTTTTCACAATACGAAATTACATACCAATCTGTTCTTGCACTAGAATAATGAACCATGTAATACTGCATAATAGAAATAGATTTGTTTTATAACAAAAAAACAACCTTGCGTACCACAAGAAACAGAGGAAAACAATCAAGCGATGATATCTATTTTTCATCAAAATGGCATCCTATCTTTAAAGATGCTGTTGATGATTTATGCTATTTGCTCAGTCGAGGGTATGCAGATCCTTCCGCTTTGCAAATCGTGGGGAATAGATATAAATTAAACAAACGACAGCGGAATGCCATTTTAAGGATGAGCTGTAGTGATGCGGAAATATCAGGACGCAAACAATCGGCATGCAAGGCAACTGCATTAGAAAATGAAATTGTAGAAATAGATGGATTCAATCTCTTAATCTTGTTAGAAAGTGCCTTGTCAGGTGCTTATATTTTCAAAGGAAGGGATGGCCTTTATCGGGATATTTCCAGTGTACATGGTTCTTACAAAAGGGTTATGAAAACAGAGCATGCTATATGCCTTGTAGGGGCTGTCTTGAAAAACTTGAATGTTAAATCCGTAAAATGGTATTTGGATCAACCGGTGTCCAATAGCGGACGACTAAAAACAAGGTTGTTGGAATTGAGTAGGGAGCATGGATTTAACTGGGAGGTAGAGCTGGTTTTTGATCCCGATAAAGTACTGGCAAAAAGTAACCACATAATCATCTCTTCCGATGGTTGGATTTTGGATCGTGCAAAAAAGTGGTTTAATTTAGGCGCACTGCTCATTGAAAATCACATAGCGGATTCGAATGTAATAGCGGTTTGAAATTTCAGCCATGATGAATATTAATATCAGATATTATTACTATAAAAATATGCAAAAATAAACCAAAAGTTTGCAAATTGAAATATTATTGTTATCTTTGTATTAACCTTTTCGGTGGGTTATCAGAAAACATAACAATCAACACAAATTTATAAATTTTCAACGCTGATACCCCAATAATGGATGTTGCCAGAGTCATGTGATAGTTCCCATTTTAGAATTGACGCGATCAATGGGAATAAATTTACCTGATACTCAATAAATAGGTAACTATTCTGGAATCATTTCAATTATCGTCAATAATCTAAGAAGTTACAAATAGTAAAGGTTTATTCGGTCATACTTGAACGGGGTTGCTCATCTAGGTCTGATCGGGTCAGGTCATTTGGATATGAAATGGGCTACTCATCCTACTAGGATGGATTACCTAGCTTTCAACATCTATATGACTTGTTCTATTGCTGAAGAATTGCATGTAGCGATGCGGGCTCGGTTGCTTTGTGTGATTCGGGGGGTGAAAGGCTCCTTGTATATAATTCTTTCCTGCCTGCGTGATGCAGTCAGGCAGGTCTGAAATGTCAGAAAATGAAGGGTTAAGCTTATGGCTTGACGTTAGAGACCTCGAAAAGAGGATTGCCTGCCTGCTTGTCGCACGACAGGCAGGGTCTCGTGGTTGCTAGGGTGGGTTCCCGCCCTGACAAGGGCGCACATTGTTGCAATGCAAAATAAAAACATATTTAAAAATAAAATTAAAAATATTTCCCCTAAAATCTACTTCACTTAAAAATACAAAAATCATCAAAGCACCAAAATAATGACGATTACCTAAAAAAATAATGCTATTTTTGCCAAACAAATTGACCACACTACATTCGTACAAATGTATTAAAACCACAAAATAAAATGATAAAAGTAGGCGTACTCGGAGCAGGTTCTATGGGAAGTGGCATCGCACAAGTTGCAGCGACAGCAGGACACGAAGTTTACCTTTTCGATACCAAAAAAGAAGCATTACAAAAAGCCAGTCAAAAACTACAAAAGATACTGAATCGTTTGGTAGAAAAAGGAAGACTAGATGACCCGACAGCCAAAGCCATATTTGGACGTATTTATTTTGTTGAAAATATGCAAATATACAAGGAATGTGGTATTGTTATCGAAGCCATTATAGAAGACATTGGTATAAAAAAATCGGTATTCAAGCAACTGGAAGATATTGTTCCCAAAAACTGCATCCTCGCCAGCAACACTTCCTCCCTTTCGATTGCAGCCATCGCCAGTGCCTGTCAAGAAGCATCCCGTGTCATCGGAATTCACTTTTTCAATCCAGCTCCGTTGATGAAATTGGTAGAGATTATCCCAGCCATCCAAACGAGTGAAGCCGTCAAAAAGGAGTCGGTTGCCTTAATAGAAAAATGGGGAAAGTTGACCGTATTGGCCAAAGACACACCAGGCTTCATTGTCAATCGGGTTGCTCGCCCGTTTTATGGAGAGGCTCTTCGGATATTGGATGAGGGTCTTGCAGATGTCGCTACCATTGATTGGGCCATGACCGAAATTGGCGGCTTCCGGATGGGACCTTTCACCTTGATGGATTATATTGGTAATGATATCAATTATAAAGTGACCGAGACCGTTTTCAAAGCATTTTATTACGATCCACGTTACAAGCCTTCCTTTACTCAGAAGCGATTATCCGAAGCGGGTTATCTGGGACGGAAATCTGGAAGGGGATACTACAACTATCAGGAAGATGCCAACAAACCGGAACCGACAAAAGACAAGGAGCTTGGCCATAAAATTGTTGACCGGATTGTCGTCATGCTCATCAATGAAGCCGCTGATGCCCTATACCTGAATGTTGCCAGTCGAGATGATATTGACATGGCGATGGAAAAGGGCGTGAATTACCCGAAAGGGCTTTTAAAATGGGCTGATGAAAAAGGCATTAAACAGTGTGTTTCCAAAATGGATAATTTACATCAGGAATACTTAGAGGATCGTTATCGTTGTAGTTCTTTGTTGAGAAGAATGGCAAGAGATGGAGAAAAATTTTATGGATAAATTTTCAATGATATGCCTATCATTAAATTCACACAAGCATTAAAGCGGTTTTACCCAACATTAGAACCGACAAATATCAATGCCACAACATTAGCCGAAGTACTTCAAATATTGAATGATAAGCACGAAGGACTTCGTGATTATATCGTGGATGACCAAGGGCAGTTGCGGAAACATGTTAATATTTTTATTGATGGTACTTTGATAAAAGATCGGATAAATTTGAGTGACACATTTAAACCGGAAAGTGAGATATTTATCATGCAAGCATTATCCGGAGGTTAATTGTTAAAAACGGTACCTTCTCCTATTATTTTGATAACAGAAGTTAGTACCGTATCGTTTATGAAAAAGACTATTGTTTCAATACCCAATATGATTTTGAGTGGTTACTTCAAAATTACACAAAAGTAAAACGAAGAACTTACCAAGTTTGCACATTAATCAGTATGCTGATGTCGCCCCCACAACATAGCCAAGATAAAACCAGACACCAAATGCCAGATGCCCCACCACGCTGCAACAAGTGCCATGCCCCCGAGGCCATCAAAAAAGTTGAAAATAATAATTAGACCAAGACCGGAATTTTGAATCCCCGTTTCTATAGCAATCGCCTTGACATCTTTTTGGTTTAAACCCATTAATTTCGCGAAAGTATACCCTGTTGATAATGCCAAACCATTATGAACCAAGACAACCATAAAAATCAAAGAAAGGTAATCTTTGACATTTTCAAAATTCAAATAAAGGGCTACAACAATAAAAGACAAGAATAAAAAGATAGAAATCATCCGAACCGGTTTTCTAATCTTCGCCGTAAAGATAGGCCACCAATAATTCAGCCCCATGCCGCAACATAATGGGAGCATAATTAACAACACAATAGTGTTAACCATCTGGCTGGGATTAACATAAATTTTTTGATCAAAATCTGCTATTTCAGGAACAAAGCCAGACCAGAAAGCGAAACCGATCGGTGTCAAAAAAATTGCTGCCAAGGTAACAATGGAAGTAAGACTCACGGATAATGCAGTATTCCCTTTGGCTAAATGCACCGCAAAATTAGAGACATTTCCCCCAGGACATACCGAAACCAATACCATCCCTAGCGCCATGCTTAACGGCGGGGCAAATGCATACACCAAAGCTAATGTCAATATCGGCAATAGCAACAATTGAGAAACTAAGCCCGTAAATGGTGCCTTCGGATTCTGCAATAATGCTTTAAAATCACTTACCTTTATATCCAATGCAACACCAAACATCAAGAAGGCCAAACAGATATTTAATACGAAAAGTTTATCTGGCGTAAAGTGAATTTGTATATTATCTAGTTGTTCCATTTGTAAATATTGGAAAACATTGCTTACTTTACAATTTTTAAAGGAATTATTTTAAATCAATGTCTATGCTACGTTTTTCTTTCTGCTTCTTTTCAATTTTGTTTTTTATGGTTAACAATTTTGCACAATCGAATCTTAACGACCAAATCGACAAAGATTACAATTATTTACTCGAACTTTATAAACACTATCATTCCAACCCCGAGCTATCTTTCAAGGAAGAGAAAACGGCCAAACGAATGGCAGCAGAACTCCAACAACTCGGCTTTGAAGTACATACCAAGATTGGCGGACATGGTGTTGTTGGGATCTTAAAAAATGGAAAAGGACCAACGGTGATGGTACGTGCGGATATGGATGCTTTGCCCATCATCGAGGATACTGGAAAACCTTATGCCAGCAAAGTGAAAGTAACCGACGATCAAGGAAAGGAAGTGGGCGTTATGCATGCCTGTGGTCATGACATGCACATGACGGTATGGGCAGGAACGGCTAGAGCATTACTCACCATGAAAGATCAATGGAAAGGGACACTAATTATGCTCGGACAACCCGCCGAAGAAAGAGGTGGCGGCGCAAAAGCAATGTTAAATGATGGACTTTATGAGCGGTTTCCGAAACCCGATTACGCATTGGCTTTACACGTAAGTGCTGGCTTAGAAACAGGTAAAGTTGGGTATTGCCCAGAATATGCAATGGCCAATGTGGACATGGTGGACATTGAAATTTTTGGAGAAGGTGGTCATGGTGCTTATCCGCATACGACCAAAGATCCTATCGTTTTAGCCGCTCGTCTGATCCTCGATTTTCAAACCATCGTCAGCAGAGAAATTTCCCCGCTTGAACCTGCCGTCTTGACTGTCGGTTCCATACATGGTGGCTCCAAGCACAACATTATTCCAGAGCATGTAAAATTAGAATTAACCCTGCGCTCTTATTCAGATCAAGTTCGGAATGATTTGATTGAAAAAATAGAAAGAACCTGCGAAGGTGTTGCCCAATCTGCTGGCATTCCTAAAGACAAATACCCAAAGGTTTTTGTTCGAGATGAGTTTTGCCCTTCCCTTTTCAACAACAATGAACTCTGCGAACAAGTAACCGGAAAACTGAAAAAGGTAATGGGCGAAGATAATGTTGTCAAAGTAAAACCGGTTATGGCGGGAGAAGACTTTAGTCGCTATGGCAGAACCGCAGAAAACGTGCCTGTATTGTTGTTTTGGTTAGGGGCTGTAGAGGCAGAAAAGATTGCTGCGGCCAATCGAGGAGAGCTAGAATTACCGTCCTTGCATTCCGCACAGTTTGCACCAGTTCCCGAGACGACGATTAAGACAGGCGTTGAGGCAATGACGAATGCTGTTTTAGAATTGATGGAAAAATAATAATGCTAAAGCTAATGGTTAGCTTGAAGCTACCCATTAGCTCTGAAAGGGACAGTTGTCATATCAGATATTTTTATACACGAAGATGTCCTCAATATCCAATATTATTGCTTACTTTAAATCTTGCTACCAAGTAGATTTTAAGGCCATTCATATCTTAAATTTTTTTGGTAAAAAGGTTGCCCACCAATTAATTCTGAATAGTACAGAATTGATTAGTGGCAAATTAATGCAATACCCGATTGACTCCAAATGGGGTGCTGAAGTGGAGCAAATACTCACCTTACATTCTCAGGAAAAGGCACTGTATTGCTGCGCCCTTTTTATAACAGGCAAGACAACGGTCATAGGCAAAACCCAGAAAGTCTTCGCACCACTTTATATTTATCCTGTTACTCTTTTAGTTGAAAACGAAGTATACTACTTAACATTCGATGCAGAAAATGCTGTAATAAACCCCGCATTTCCTGAATTCATCAATACACACTATCAAGACACGAACCTTACTTACGATGAGCTAGAGGCTGCCCTACCGAAAGGCTTGCTCAGATTTGAAGAAATTTTCAAGATACAAAAAGCACTAAAACAACTCATCCCAGCATTAGATGTTACGGGGCTGGATAACTTCTCCACCCCCTATGATATAAATCAAATAAAATCAATTTATCGCAAAGCAAATAACAATACTGCATTATCTCTTATCCCCGGTATAGGAATAGGTCTGATCCAAAAAGCAGTTGGTTCAAAAGGTGTATTGAATGAATTAAACAAGATGGCCGCCGAGGATGACCATCCCGATATTCTCACAGATATTTTCCTTCCATATACTCAAAACAAAACAACAAAGCAGACTAAAAAAATACTGACCCCGGTAACCCTTAGTGAAAATCAATTACAAATATTTAAATCCTACGAAAACAATCGGCTATCTCTTGTAATTGGCCCTCCTGGCACAGGCAAATCATTTACGATAGCAGCCCTTGCCGTAGATTTAATCAGTCGGGGAAAATCGGTTTTAATCGCATCTAAAAATAATCAGGGCGGAGCAGTCATCGCTCAGAAGATAGAAAATGACTTTGGCCTCAAAGGTGTCGTGATAAAAACTGCCGGCAGATCATATCGTACTGCATTACAAAAAAGATTAAACAATATTTTTCATGGGCTGGAAGTACAGAAAGTAAAAAAGTCAACATTGCTAAAACTAGAACAAGAAGTTAATCAACTCGACCAATCCATAGCAACATTAAAAAATACGATCTTAAAAAGAGAAGCCGAGGAGTTGGATCGGGGTGCTTTTTTCTATAATTACGAAGGTTCCTTTTTTCAAAGGATACGAAAAACGTATATCAAATTCATTGAAAACTCCAGACAACCCTTATGGACTTTAATGACAACATTAGAAAAATCAAGTAACCAGTTAAACAAAAAAATAAAAACCTTTATCCGGAAAAGATTCGACTTTCACCTTTATGAAACTTTACAACGTGAAAGATTACAAATACAGACCTTACTCAATGCGCTAGATACAGATATTGGGAATGTCATGCAACAATACTTTGACAAAATAGATTTTGACATTATCCTACACGCATTACCCGCATGGATTGTAAACGCTTCTAATAGACTTGTTCTGCTATAATAATATGTAAATGAGTTAGTTAAGATTTGAGA
>JAHDGC010000334.1 GCA_020627865.1 Saprospiraceae bacterium
ATACCTATCAAAACACAGCTCCAAACATCTTATCTTTGTTATTTACTAAAATCCCGCCGCCGCACCACATAATAAAGCAAATCCTCCGCCGCACCATAATACCGAACCGTCTTTTCAAAACGCATCCCACACTTTTCCATGATCCTAGCCGAACCAATATTCGCCTCTTCAGTAATAGCCGCTACTTTTTCCAATTTTAACGTCTCAAAAGCGTGGCGAAGGATGCGGTGAGCGATTTCCGTCCCGAAACCTTGTCGCCAAAAATCCGGATGGATACGATAGCCCAGTTCATATTCGGGTGTATTATCGAGGAAACGCAGACATACAGAAGCGACAAATCGTTTATCTTCTAAGGTATGGCAGATGAAATAGCCCATGTCGGGATGTTCCTGATTGAACTTTATGGATTTTGCCAAGCTGTTACGGGTTGCTTCCTCGGTTTCTGCCTTTCCGGTAATGTACCGCATGACTTCGGGGTTACCGCCAAGGGTTCTGAGTGCCGGAAAGTCGGACTTGGCCATATGTCGGAAAGAAAGTCTTTTGCTTTTTAGGATCATTATTGCTATAGTGATATAAGTTTTATATATGTTTCGAACGCTGGGGTACTTGAAGCTGTACCCCAGCGTTCGAAGTCAGATTTCCATAGCGGATTGCCAAAATACTAAAAAATATACTTAAATTCACCCATAAATTTTAAAAACGAAGAGATATGCGTTACTTAATCTTTTTAGCATTTTTTATAATCGCCTCTTGCACACCGCAAAGTGGTGGAAACATAAAAGATTCCAAAGACACCACAAAACCTACAGAAATGCAAACCTCTAAAATCAATGCAGACATGATAGGTTTCTGGAAACATTCCCACGAAGAAGACTTTGACAGTAAAAGGGTCTATCGCAATGGCAAATTTAAATTCCCGCCTTCGAGAGGAAGATTTGCTTTTGAATTACAAAAAGGTGGAAAGGCTATTATCCATGCTATTGCTAGAGGAGATGGCTCTGATAAACAACCGGGTTCTTGGACTTTGGTTGGGGATGTCCTTACCCTGAATTATGAAGCGGGCAAACGACCTGCCAGGCAGTTTTCCGTTGTTTCTGTTGCAGCAGATAAATTGGTGGTGAAGCCGATAATTAATTGATGTAAGGAACGGGTGACGTGTAGGATGGTTAGGGCAGGTAGGGACAAGGCATGCCTTGTCCCTACCTGCCCTACCTGCCCTACCTGCCCTACCATTATACCATCAACATGCTTTTTCGACTCAGTTTTGCAACAGCATTTTTCAATATTTTCAGACACAATTCAACAGTACTCAAATGTGTCCGGAAAGAAACCACCGCCAATCGGAGCCAGAAAACGCCCTTAATCGTTGTCGAGGATAAAAATACACGGCCATCTTTCTTCACCATTTCTATCAATTTTGCATTAAAAGCATTGGCATCCTCCCCTTCCGGAACATAGCGATAAATCATGACAGATAATTCGGGATATGCACCCACTTCAAATCCCAGTTTTTGAATTTCTTCATAGAAAAATCTCGTTAACCAGATCTTTTCAGACAAGGCGGCCTTAAAAGGTTCCAAACCCATTAATTGTAAAGGCAACCACATACGCAGCCCCCGGAAGTGTTTTGTTAACTCCGGCGAAAGATTACAAGGGGACGGTTCTGCAATATCACCAATGGCATCTTGCATATAGTTGGCATGATAGACATGTGTTTTCTCCAAAGCTTGCACATCTTTCACCAATACCGCTCCACTGCCATAAGGCAAAAACAAGCTTTTATGCGGGTCTATTGTTACAGAATCTGCTTTTTCGATACCGGAAAAACGTTCGCTCACTTCTTCTACTAGTATAAAAAATCCACCATAAGCGGCATCAACATGAAACCAGCAATTGTATTGTTGAGCAACTTTGGCAATATCATTTAAGGGATCAATCACACCGGTATCCGTCGTTCCGGCAGAAGCCACAATCAAAAAGGGATTCAGTCCATTTTGTTGATCCGCCTCAATTGTTGTTTTCAACTTTCCAACATCCATCCGGAAACCATCATCCACCGGAACATACCGTATAATGGCTTCATCTAACCCGCCAATTCGAACGGCCTTTTGTATAGAATGATGTACTTGCGCTGTTAGGTAGATAACCGATGTCGTCACGTGAGCAGCTTTGATGTACTTGGCATCTCTGGCCGTGACAATGGCAATGAGATTGGCAATTGACCCTCCAGAAGTCAGGTTGCCATGTGCTGTTTCCGGGAAACCGATCATTTTATTCATCCAACGAATCAACATATTTTCCATACGGACAGCTCCTGGGCCAGCGAAGAAAAGCCCCGCATACTGGTTGTACACATCCGCGAGATAATCTCCCAAAGCACTTGGATAAACACCACCACCGGGAATATAACCAAGATGCCCACCGGAAGCAGGATTGATGCCCTGTAAATCAACATGATCCCTCAATATTTCGATAATTTCTTCCATAGATCGCCCACTATCTCGTATCCCGAAATCCGCAACGCTATTCCCACTTTCATCGGGACTATTGTAAGCTTTAATCTTGTCAATACGATCAAGAAATCCATCTGTATAGGCCTCTACTTTCCGATTCAGCTCATGCCGTTCGGCTCGGTTCGGCTCCAACCTCTGGGCAATTTTTTCAAGTGTGTTAATTTTTTTCAACATGTTCGTCAGTTTTTATAAAGATAATATATAAATACCTAATCATTAAAATTTTGTTCTGCCTAAAACACCATTTGTAAACCATTTGTGTAAGCAAACTTTATTTGGTAATGCTTTTGAATCCCGCTTAATCTTCTGTTTTATTTATACAAAATCAAAAAATATATCCAACTTCGTAAACATCTTACCTAAAGTCATTTTTTAGCCCGATTTTTGTATTACTTTTGCCGACATACTCTGGAACAATACAAAACAATATATTTAATCAAACAAGCATTATGAGACCCATCCCATATTATTGTATAGCATTCTTATGCTTTGCCTTTCCATGCATTGCATTCAGCCAAATTAATTTTACTGCAAACGACAAGGTCCCAGCATACAATGGCCATTTCGCCTTTGGCACGAATATGAGTTATTATGCTCCTTGGACAGATGAGCAACTCGCCGACATTACCGTTGGCAATCCTGAACACGACCTGAATGGTGTCGGTGTTAACGCGCTTCGCCCTTCCCTGCCCCATCATTTCCTAGAACAATGGGGCTATGACATCCGGATCAATACCTTTAAGCATTACCAAAATCTAGGGGTGAAGGAGAATGTTATCTTTATTGGTTTTCCAGCACCAGATGCCAAAGAAACTACCGTATACTGCCAGCAAGGTAATGAAGCATCTCACCATTTTAAAGACCTTTATACCCCAATTTGGGACGGTGGAGCAAACGGCACACCCGTAAATGACAACAATCCGCTCGCACTATATGTCTATGAAACCGTCACCCGCTATAAAGACTTTGCACGCTACTGGGAAATTTGGAATGAACCCGATTTTGACTATTCTGGCAATTCTCTGAAAGCTCCCGGACAGTCTGGGAACTGGTGGGATAACGATCCTGATCCTTGCCATTACAAAATGAAAGCGCCGATTCAACACTATATTCGCACGCTGCGAATATGCTACGAAGTGATTAAATATATTACGCCAGAGTCGTATGTTGCTGTAGGTGGACTTGGATACCCTAGTTTTTTAGATGCTATTTTGAGAAATAGTGACAATCCCGACAATGGAAATATTAACAATCAATACCCGTTGCGAGGTGGTGCATATTTTGATGTATTGAGTTTTCATTCCTATCCGCATATAGATGGCAGTTTAAGAGAGTGGGACAATCCCATTATGAATTTTAGTTATAAAAGACATTCCGATGAAGCGGTAAAAGGGGTTTTCCAAAAAAGGGATGAGTTCAGGACAGTATTGGAAAACTATGGTTATAATGGGGCTGATTTTCCAAGAAAAAAATGGATCATTACAGAAGCCAATATCCCAGCCAAACAAGTAGGCGACTTTATAGGCTCGGATGATGCACAGGTCAATTTCCTGATCAAATGTCTGGTCAAATGCATGATGGAAGACATCCTTCAGTTTGATGTGTATAACCTTGCGGAAGGAGCACCTTCTGCTGGTAACTCGGAAGATTTCAAACGCATGGGTCTATTTAAAAATCTTACGGGAGTCCCTGTTTATCAATGTGAAAGGAATCCTGCCGGTCTCGCGTATAAAACTACATCAGACTTATTATATCAATTGAGATACAATCAGGTAAGAACAACTTTGCTCCGGTTGCCCGAAAATATTGATGGTGGTGTTTTCACCAATGACGAAGGGCAAGATGTGTACGTATTGTGGGCAAAAACCAATACAGATCAATCCGAGCAAGCCCATGCTCAATATAAACTTCCAGAATCCCTGAAGGATCAAGAACTCTATGAAATGGATTGGAAATATGCACAAACCAAAAGCACCAATGTCATACCACCTGGCGGCACATTGTTACTAAATGGCTCTCCTAAATTTTACACCACTACCGATAGGGTGACCATTGATCAAAAAGCAATCAATATCTACCCCAACCCATTTGTCGACTCTACCCTTATCCAATACTATGTCGATCAACCTACCGATGTAAAAATTGAGATTTATGATCTGAATGGGAATCGAATTAAATTGTTGCATCAAAATCCCAATCAGGATTCAGGCTGGTATGCTTTTTCTTGGAATGATAACGACCTTGTCGCCGGTGTCTATTATATAAATTTGGTCATTGGTTTCAAAAAGCATAGCAAAAAAGTCATTAAGCTTTATCGGTAAGTAGTTAGCATGATATTTAGATCATTTGCTTGCGCTCATTATCAGATGTCAGACGCTGCTCTGCTAAAAATTTAGCAGTCTGCCAAAGAAAAAAGCACAAATTCGTCTGACATCTGCCAGCGAAGCGGCCTGATGTCTATTTAAAAACCATGCAACCTTTTCATCCCTGCCCTGTCATTGATACTATAACATAAAATAGTAACAAAACAAATCAAGATGAAAAAATTAATTCCTGTATTGCTTTTGAGCATTTTAGTATCGACCGCTTTCGCACAAAAATATTGGGGAAAAGGCATCCAAGGAAAAGGCCCAGTTGTTGAAAAAGAACTTGATCTTGAAAAAATCAATGGTTTTGCATTGGGTGTCTTTGCAGATGTTATCCTGAAAAAAGGAAAGCAACAACGCATTCTTGTCGTCGGGCAAGCCAATATTGTTGACAACATTAAAACCAAAGTAAAAAAACAATCCTGGAGTATTGAATTCATAGAACAAGTAAAAAACTGTAAAGACCTGACCATCTATATCACCTTACCGGAAATTGAAGATATTTCTCTAGGCGGTTCGGGAACGATTAGCACGGAGGATACCTTCACTACTGGAAATTGTAATATTTCTCTAGGGGGTTCTGGTAGTTTGCAATTGAACCTTGATGCACAGCGTATTTCGACCAGCTTGGGCGGTTCTGGCAATATCAAACTGGCTGGCCAGAGTGATGAGATCAATATCAGCGTGGCAGGTTCTGGCGACATCTATGCTCTAGGACTTGAAGTCAAAGAATGTCACGTCAGTATTGCCGGCTCTGGTGATGTTGAAATTAGTGTCACTGATGAACTCGCTGTATCTACTGTTGGCAGTGGAGATGTCCGATATAAGGGTTTTCCCAGTATAGAAAAATCTTCGATTGGATCAGGAGATGTCGAACAAATAAGGTAGTGTTTAGAGTAGAGAACAGAGAATCAAGATGTATAATTCTCTGCTCTCTATTCTTCCATCTCTATTCTTAGAAAAAACATTTATCCCGATATGATTCTTTTCATAGGAACAGCCAATAAGTTGCGCTGTTCCTTCCTTATTATATTGCAAACCATTTTAATATAACAATATTTTCACATGTTCTGAATCATTAAATAATCCTTCAAGATTCAGGAACTATAAACCACTTCCCCCTGTTATACCTACCATTGCAAAGCAACAAATTCACAAGCCCATTAAATACCAGATTCAGGGTATATGCAAATCAGAATATTATTCGTAGTTTTGTAATAACGTACTTAAGAAGACTTTTAGTAAAACCAATATGTAAGTCTCCCCTCGTATCCCATCAACCTACCAATTATTCCAAAACCAATTTAAGAGATTAGTATAGGCTAACTCCTCCCAATGTTGTGGCCTGTTCTTATCATACTATAATCTTGAGAAAGCTGAGGAAATCCTTCGCCTTAATATGGAATATGGTGTCTGTATTTAGTAATTAATAATATTATTTATTACCCACCACAAATAACACAGCATATCTAGGTATGCGAATTCTCTATATGTGAATACATGTAGAGGCATATTCCTCTTGCAATACATAACAAATTATTCTATATATTTTACAAATTATTTTTCAATTTATTTTTAATCTTATTTTATCAATTAAATCTTGTAGTCTCATGAAAAAACCGTTCTTTACTCACTCTCAAAATTTTCGGGAACGCAGGCCCCGGTTGCTAAAAGCAATCATGGTTATGCTTCCCATGATGTTATTTTCACTTTGGAGTAACGGAGCATTCTCTCAGTGTGTATTGGCTTGTAATGACCACATTCAAGTTTCAGTAGACGAAAGTTGTAATGTTGAAATTACGCCAGACATGGTTATCGAAGGCTTTGAGGCCCTAACCTGTGCATTAACAGTTGAATTGCAGGATGCAGACGGAAACGTTATGCCAAGCAGTCCTTTTGTTAATGCTAGTCACATTAACCAAACAATCATGGTTAGTGTTATTGATGCAGCAAGCGGAAACTCTTGCTGGGGAACAATTCTTGTTGAGGATAAACTTGACCCGACAATCACTTGTCCGGCTTCTCCTCAAATCGATTTTATCTGCTCTGATGTTGATGAGCTTTACACACCTGAATCTACCATCCTTGAAGGAGACTTGGATACAGGAAACCCAGACACAGACGACAATTGCGAAGTTGTTTCTGTTTCTTATAGCGATCAACTTCTTGAAGGAGAACCATGTGAGTCTGATGAAATCATCAGAACTTTTGTTGCTACAGACCTTGCTGGTAATGAAGCTGCTTGTGAGCAAAGCATCATCATCAGAAAGCCTACGCTTGCTGATGTGGACTTGCCTGAAGCTGTAAACGTAGGGTGTGGCCTACTTGGTGATGTTGATCCTGGTACACTAGCTGATGCTGGTTATACTGGTTTCCCAACCATCACTACTTACTTTGGTACTCACAATATTGAGACCACTTACTGTAATATTGGTGCTTCTTATGTAGATGCTCCTGCTATCGACCTTTGTGGTTCTGGTTATAAAATTATCCGTAACTGGACTATTTTTGACTGGTGTACTGCTGAAAGTCAAACGTATGTTCAAATCATCAAAGTTGAAGATACTACTGCTCCTACCGTAGAATGCCCTACTTATCCAACATTGGCTGCTGCTCAATTGAGCTGCGATGCTACCTTGACGCTTCTTGACGGAAACGGTTCAGACAACTGTTCTGCCGGTCTTTCTTACTCAATTGAGCTTATCGCTGAAGGTGGTACCTCTCTAGGATTCTTTGCTCCTGGTGATGAAATCACTGTTCCTACTGGTGCGCACACTTTAGTTTACACTGCTACTGACGAGTGTGGAAACATTTCTGATTCTTGTGATACAGATTTGACTGTTGAAGATCAGACGCCTCCAGTTGCTATTTGTGATGAGCACACTATTGTTTCTTTAGGTTCTGACGGAACGTCTACTGTTTGTTACCAAACTTTCGATGATGGCAGTTATGATAACTGTGAATTGCTTGCGATCAAAGTGAAGCGTATGGATGCTTCTAACAACACACCATTTACTGACTGTGTTGAGTTT
>JAHDGC010000335.1 GCA_020627865.1 Saprospiraceae bacterium
CACCGTAGAAACGCGATGCATCGCGTTTCTACGGTGGACGATCAAAATTCACCGAATCAAAGCAACATTCCCCGTTTTGTGTTTCCTCCTGCCTGAAAAATCCAGATATGCTACGGTATACACATAATTCCCCACAGAGGTAGGTTCCCCATTGATGTTTCCATCCCATAACATGGAAGCATCATCGGCTCGAAAAACAAGCTGCCCCCATTGGTTAAAAACTTTGAAATCAATATCCGTTACATTTCCTTTAATCCCTAGGAAATCGTTTATCCCATCCGAGTTAGGAGAAAATGCAGACGGGATAAATATTTGATCAGGTAGATTCGTTACGATAATAAAATCTTTCTCCTCTACAACCTTTGTGCAATTATCAGCAGCCGTCAACTCAAGCTGAATCGTGTATAAGCCCGTTTCATTGTAGGTGTATTCCACTATTTTCCCTTCTATTGTATTGGATAAAGAATCCCCAAACGACCAAAGGCAGGTAAGCTCCTCCTCCGATACCAACTCAAATACGATCGGCGTTTCAGGCAATACTTCTCGGTCAGAAACCTTGATTTCAAAGTTAGGGAATGGTTTTTTCTGAACGACTAAGGGGGCGGAAGTCTGGGTAATGCCATCTGTGGTAACGCTTAATTTATATTCTCCTTCTGTCGCACGGACATAGTTTTTGGTTTCGCCCTCCAAGGGCCAATCGTCACGTATCCATTGCACACCTGATGTATCTTCGGAAAACAAAAAGAAACTTTCCTCACCACAGGTTGTAATTTCGGTTGCCAGTATTGGATTGCCATCAATATCCAATATGATAGGTATCGGGGGCAGCTCAAGCGTCGTGACGGAAACGGTATCGGATATGGTAGGGCAGTCATTATTATCAATAGTTTCCACAAAGTAATCTCCGGCCTCCAATACTGTAAGGGTTGCTGTTGTGGCACCGGTAGACCAAAAGTAATCGGAGGAGGCAGGGGCAACCAATAACACGGAGTCTCCGAGATAAAATGTTGTTTCCCCAACCACATTAATGGTCGTGTGATTAGGTGGCAAGATGGTTATGGCTACGGGCATGGAAGTATGGGATTGCCCTACTCTTGAGGATACGACGTCAATGGTATAATTTCCTTGCGGCAAATTTTTGAGTATTAATTCGGGAGAAACTCCATTTTGTGCAAGTTCATTATCTACAAAAAAGCTATAATTATCAAAGCCAAAGGGAATGGCATTCAAAACAACTGCCTGTTCAGCACAGTATGAAAATATATTGTTGTCATTTGTGGCGATAAATCCTTCCGGTCGCAAACGATTCCCGATTTCAAAATCCGTTAATTTCCGAACAAGATGATTGTAGGCGTCGGTCAAATAATAATCCATACTATAGGGAGAAAAAGCAATCCCCGTAACACCTGCAAACCTCGCATCAAAACCAAAACCGTCTTCCCCGCCCGTAACATCCGCCAATCCTGCAAAGGTGTACACCTCGTCTTCAGTGGTTATTTTCCGGATTTGATAATTCAGTCCATCTGCCACAAGGATGTTTCCTAGATGATCTACAGCGACATCCCAAGGGAAATTGAAAGTGGCTTCTTCGGCAGCGCCATCCCGATTGCCGGGTTCGCCCGCTCCGGCAATGGTTGTCACTTGACCATCTGGACTGAGCCTTCTAATTTTATGATTCCATTCATCTGCAATAATAATATTGTTGTCGTTATCAATCGTGATGCCATAAGGCCTATTGAAACTTGCCGCATTCCCGAGGCCATCTGTATTTCCGGGCGTGTATGGAATACCGGCAATTGTAGTAACCATATTATCTGTGCTGATTTTCCTGATAATATGAGTTTGGTGGTCTGCTACATAAATGTTGCCTTGTTCATCTACGGCTATGCCCGAAGGATTGGCAAAAGTAGCATTGCCGGCATTGCCATCATTGGCGCCAAAATTACCGGTACCGGCAATAGTAGTAACGGTACCATCAGACGTAATTTTTCTGATCTTGTTATTTTTAGTATCCGCAACAAGTAAGTCTCCATTGGTATCTAGACAAATTGACCAAGGTTCATTGAAACTTGCCGCTGTGCCTATATCATCTATATCTCCTGAAATGCCGGCTGTTCCCGCCAATGTGGTCACTGCTCCCGTCGTTGAAATTTTCCGAATCAGATGATTCCAACGATCCGCAATGAAAACGGTTCCATCAGCAGCAACAGCAACGTCATGTGGGTTGTTGAATGTTGCTTCATTAGTATTCCCATTCAAAGCGCCAGCCTGTTCATATTGCCCTGCAATTGTCGTTACCATTTGCGCAGATAAATGAAGCGGTATTATAATGAAAAAATAGAAGATGATAATATGTTTCTTGATGCTGTATTCCATGAATCCTTTTGAGTGTTTTATTGTAATTAAGAGAAAGCTTTTTGTAGGGGTATATCAATTTAGTGGTGCTCTTTTTGTGACACTTTTAAGTTTTAAAATATCTATCTAACAATAGATGTTGTCTATATTAGATGATTTTGGATAATCCATTTGAGTATATCTACCCGACACGAAGAGGGGCATTGAGGAGTAAGCTTGTTAATAATCTTGTCACATCACAAGCGTATTTATCCAATCAATATGTTTTTTGAATGATGTGATAAGTTCACGGAAACGAATTCAATTTTATTGCCAAAGTTTTATCCCTGCAATTGCATTACAAGAAGGTGGAATCAGGTGGTTTGGCATCTTTTTTAGTACTATTGTAGCGTATAAATAAAGCATACCTACCTTTCTAATATTCCAAACACTTATTTTTTCACAACTCACACTTATCCTATGAGAATATCAATACTTTTATTGATTGTGTCAGTTTTTGTCCAATCGGGAGAGAGTCAGAATTTTATTTTTAACAATAGCATTACATCTGACATTGTAGTTTGTGAAGACGCTTCTGTTTTTCACGTTGAGATGAAAAATATCTCAGAAACTACACTAAATAACCTTAATATTAGTGTCACGCTGCCAGAGCATATCGGTTTTATGGCAGGAAGTCTGACCGAGATTTCTAATCTTAATATTGGTGCAGAATCTATATCAGGAAGTGTCATGGCATTTTCAGTACCTACCATTGCTGCGGATGAGGTATTGATTTTTGAGTTTGAGTTATCTGCCGAGTATGGTGCTTATCAAGATTATCTTGGAGGAAGTATTTTTAGAAATCAAATTGATATAACTTTTGATGGTGGAACGGAAACTACGATGGGGGCAGCCTATGATATTTTATATCCTGCCCTTACCATTACCACTGTTGATCCGCCTTCCACAGATGCTTTTGTTGGAGAGAGTTTTACAAGGTCAATAACCATTGTAAATGGAGGATATGGCTATGTGACTTCTTTTGACCTTACGGAAACCGCAGATGCCAACCTGAGATTGGATTCTAGTGATCTTGGAAATCTTGATCTTGAAACGGGAATCATTACTTTGACAGGTGCGGATTTTCAAACTATAGGAAATGGAGATGCGCAGTTCGGGAGAAATGAATCCATTACCGTTACGCTTGGATTTACGGTAGTAGGATGTAGTAGTATACAATCGGTTAATGAGGTCTTGTGGGGCTGTGATGGACAAACCAGTGGTTCTAATAAGAAATATCCGATGACGAATGTTAGCTTATACGCTCCAAACTTATGGATCGTTGATGAACCCGCTTTTGATATTTGTGGCAGCGATACTGATCAGCAAATGATGTCCTTTACCAATCGGGGGACAGGGCCAGCCGATCAAGTAACACTTACTGTTTATGCATCAGCAAATGATCTATTTACCGAGGTAGATACCGGTAGTATATTGTTGCAAAATGCGCAAGGGGTATATACATCCTTGGTGCCTGATCAAACCACGAGTGCGACGACAAGGGCTTGCCTCGGGGCAAATCCTATTGATGGATTTACCGTAACCTTGCCTGTAATTGAACCGGGGGAAACCGTGAGCTTATTTTGGGACAACCATACTTGTCTGTTGGATGTATGCGAGAAGGTTGATTTCATCGGTTGGAAATATGGTGTCGTGTATACGGATATGTGTAATAGCCGGAATTATAATCAAAGCGGAACGGGAGAAACCTTGCAAAAGAAACATCTTGAAGTGGTTACTGAAGCTCCTGCCGATCTTTCAGACGGCCAAACAGGAGAATATGTATTCCGGATAGATCAGGCTACCTTGAGGTTGGCGGAAACGGAAAGTTCCTATATTGAAATATTCTTTAATTTACCGGCGAATCTTCAGTGGAGTGGAAATGCAGGAGACTTTACTTTTATTGATGGTACGACGGCATGGACTCCCGAGCACATTACCCATGATGCGGAAAATCACACCCTCAGTGCCAGATACAACCTTCCGCTTGAGCATAATTTACTTCGCTCGGAAGTAAGGTTGAAGCTGAGTTTAGATTGTGATGCGCCTGGATTCTCTGGTGATTTTGCAGCCTTGAGTATGCAGTTATTTTACATCATGGATGAAGCCTGTTCTCCTGTTTATAAAATACCTTTGTCTTGCCCAGAGTATGTCGAAACCAATTTGAATTGTCCCGTAATTTGTAATGAAGGACTTGCCTTCAGTTCTTTTGAAACAACAAGGTTATCCGTAGGGGCACCTGATAATGATTTGGACGGTCTTCCTGACGCGAACGGTACGTTGGATTTATCAAAAGTTAAGCTCACTAGAATGATGCTGAGTGATACCTTTCAAACGGTTTTCAGGGGCGAGGTCAATACTTCCGCTGATTATCCTGATTTTTCGTATGGCTATGCCCGTTCCACCTTGCCAAGGGGGAATAAGTTTCTGTCTTTGGGGGCAGAGATCAGTATTACGCGGCCATCAACGGGAGAAGTGTTTGCTTGCGATAATGTAGATTTATCACAATGGATGTCAAACGGGGAAAGGATTGTTAGCATGGATTTTAGTGCGGGAAAACTAGCGGCCAATTGTAGTGGCTTCGATGGGTTCACTTTTCAACAGGGTGACCTTATTGAACTAACAGCCTTCTATTATGTAAAAGGAAATATAGGCGGGGCGGTCATAGAAACCATCGTTGTAGAAAATGATTTTTATCTTAGTGATGCAGAAGATGGTACGGCTTTTCAGTGCCGTGATGTCGATGGAAGTTTCACCTTGATCGGGTATTATATCCGGAATAATCATGTTGAGCATTATAGTGTTGACAATTGTACAAAAACCATTTCCCAGAACTTCAGGTTGAGTGTCGGAAATTGTTGTTCCAATCTCGAAGGCGGTAATTTATTCCCGTATGAATATCGGAATTGGGGAACGCTCTATTCGGTAAGGGCAATTATCCCGGATGGATATAATTTTGTTTCTGCAAATATGGAACAATCCAGAACCTTGTATACCAATGCATCCGTAACGGAATATGTAGAGGATATGATTCCGACCCAGCAAGTGGGCAACGAATATACTTTTGATATTTCACAATACTATAGCCCAAGTGGTGGCCCATTAAATCCGGGGGATGATGGTTTTAGTGGGAAAATAAATATCGTTGTTGCACCAGATTGCGACATTAATCCGGCGGATAATCTCCCCTTCTATTGGTACCTGAAATTCCAAGACAATGAAGTTTTAGGAGGGCGGGTTACGGCGGAGTTTCCAAGTGCGCCAGACTACCTCCGGTACAAACCTGCGGAAGTCAGTGTCACCAGCCCGCTTCCTGTAAAGGATGAGGTAAATAAAACTATCAACTGGGATTTGGATGTGAAGAATGCTACAGGCTCCGTTGCGGAACATGCATGGCTTTATTTTTATAGTCCAGATAATGCGCTTAATTTGTTGGAACTCTATGATGTGGCAGGAGATTCTATGGTGGTGAATGATGGTACCTTTCATTTTCTTGGAACAATGGATCCTGGGGCTTCCAGAGATCTTCAGGTTTCTGCCAGTTTCAATAATTGTGGAACTTCTGAACTACGGGTGGTTTCCTCCTTTGATTGTGAGGCTTTCCCTACTGATATAGATAGTGTGGTTTGCCCGCAAGAAGAATATATCTTGACGGTCATTCCGGAAGAATCCGAGTTGCAGGTGCAGGCCAATAATTACTTTAGTTCCATTGATCCGTGTACTGATGCAGGTACCGTTGAACTGGATATGCTTTCTTCAAAATTGGCTGCCGTCGATGATATTATTATCCAAATAGAAGTGCCGGATAGCCAAAGTATTTCTGTAGTATTGGATTCTACCAAACTTTCATATCCGGAGTCTTCAAGCTATCAGGTGATAGCGAATCCTTCTTTGTCAGGGAATATTTATACCATCGCACTTGCGGGTGTGAATACCGAAATTCAAGAGAACGGTTTGGTTGGCATAACCGACATTACCAAGAATTCACTTAAATTTAAGTTTGATCTTGCATTAGGAAATAGTTTCAAGCCCGGTGACTTTGCTACGATTTCTGTCTTAGCTAATCGGCCATGTGGTGACCCGTTGCCGATAGCTTATCACTCCTTCGATCCTTCCATGAGATTTGATAAAGCGGCCTTGATTGGTTTGGACGATGCAGAAAACTCTTGGGCCAGCAGTTGGGGCGATTATGACAATGATGGTTTTGTAGATCTGTTTGTTAGTAATTATAACCCTGATGAACCTAACAAACTGTACCACAATAATGGTGATGGTACTTTTACGGCGGTTACGGCGGGGCCGATTGCTACTGATCTGGCCAGTTCCTTGGCTTCTACTTGGGGCGATTATGACAATGATGGCGATCTGGATTTGTATGTTGCTAATAATATTGGTTCGCCTAATTTCCTTTACAGGAATGAAAGAAACGGGAACTTCATCCGGGTTTTGAACGATCCTATTGTATCGGATTTGGGCTACGCGCATGGAGTCTCTTGGGTGGATTATGATGTAGATGGCCATCTAGATATGTTTGTGGCCAATTTCTTTTCCACGCAGTTTAACCAATTATATCGCAACAATGGAGATGGTAGTTTTACTTTAGATGTCAATACCATTTCTATGGAAGCTTCTACTTCCGTGATGGGCGCTTGGGGGGATTACAATAATGATCGGTTACCGGATTTATTCGTGGCCAATACCGGTTATGAAAACAATACACTATATAAAAATCTAGGTGGCGGAAGATTCGAACGTGTGGATAATATGATTAGTAATACACCAGCCCAATCTACTGGTGGTAGTTGGGGGGATTATGACAATGACGGTGATCTGGATTTATACGTAACCAATGCCGGAAACGAAAATAATTTCCTGTATCGGAATGATTTGAATGCAGGCTTTACGGCCATAACGGTAGGTGCACCCGTAAATGATGGTGGCCACAGTCATGGAAGTGCTTGGGGGGATTATGATAATGATGGTGATCTGGATTTAATTGTTACCAATGATCAGGATCAAAATAACATTTTGTATAATAATGATGGTAAAGGAAACTTTGAGGCCGTATCGTGGGATGCTTTCGAGGAAGGGGGCATGTCTTTCAGTACTTCTTGGGCGGATTATGATAATGATGGTGATCTTGATTTATATATTGTAAATCGGGAAAACAATGAAAATATTATTTACACCAATGGCTCAGGGTCTTGTCAGGAAAAGGGATGTATTACCCTTATCGGAACCAACTCCAACCATGCCGCTATAGGGGCTAAAATTTATGCGAAAGCAAATATCTATGGTGAAGACGTATGGCAAATGCGGGAACTATCTGGTCAAACCGGTGGCGTGGGTGCACAAAGTGAATTGAAAACCATTTTCGGTTTGGGGGATGCTACGGTTATTGATTCCTTAGTTATAGAGTGGCCTTCTGGATACACACAGGTGTTGACCAATGTGGCTCCGGGAAATTGCCATGCTATCCATGAAGATAAGTCGGCAGAAATTTGTGGGGTTGCCTA